>JAZOCP010000221.1:0-5053 GCA_045596585.1 Eubacteriales bacterium | reverse complement strand
ATTGGGAAAACGTTTAAGTCGTCAACCTCTCCTGAGTGGGAGCCAAGAACACTTGCGCCACCCACAATCATTTGAGAATAGGTGTTTCCATCTATTGTTTTTTTATTCATTATTTCGATTCCTCTGCTTTAAATGTTACTTCCTTACCAAATGCAGCAAGAGCCACAGCGTCAGGACCGATAGAGCCACCAATGATAGGACCTATGTAGCTTACGTAAATTTCCTTACATGGAATAGCGTCCTTAATCATATTCTTAAGTTGCTCAACCTCTTCCTTATTACAGTCAGAGTGTGCAAAGTAAACAGTTTGTTCCTCTGGGTTTATAATGTTTTCCTTTAGTAGATTTACAATTTCCTCAAAGGACTTTTGTCTGCCCTTAACCTTCTTTAAGCCTGTTTGATAGCCATCGACGTCATTGATAAGAATTGGCTTAACACCAAGAAGGTTACCAAAGAAAGCGGTTGCACCCTTTACACGACCTGCCTTGTAAAGTGTCTTTAAGGAGTGAACTGTTGCAAATTGGAGAACCTTTTTACGGTTAGCTATAACCCATTCGCCAATTTCATCAGCACCCTTGCCCTCTTGTGCCATTTTAGCAGCCTCAATTACAAGTGCGCCAAGTGGAACACATGAGTTAAGTGAGTCAATGCATATAATCTTTGAGCCCTCATATTTTGCCATAACCTCATCAGCTACTACAATTGATGTATTAACTGAGCTTGATTGCTTTGATGAGCATGAGATTGATACGATATCATAGCCCTCTTCGATGTACTTTGTAAATATCTTTGTATATTCCTCTGCTGGAACTTGAGCTGTTGTTACACGCTCACCTTCACGCATTACATTGTAAAGCTCGTGAATTTTTTCCTCGCTCCAGGTTAAGATAGCCTCATTTTCAACACCCTTGTAGGTATAACGCATTTTTGCGTAATCAATGTTGTACTTCTCAAGAAGCTCGCCTGTTAAGTCTGAGCATGAGTCTGTGATAATTTTTACTGGTTTCATAATTATTTACCCCTTTAAATTATTTACTTTTTTTAACCTTTTTGTGCGTCTTTGGTAATGTAACCCTAAACGCGGTTTCCCCATTTTCACTCTTTACCGACACGTTGCCAAGGTGTAGCTTTACTATCTTTTTAACGACAGCAAGACCAACACCATTACCCTTTGTCGAGTGAGATTCATCAGCTTGATAAAACTTGTTCCAAATCTTATCAATGCTTTCCTTGGGGATTTCCTTGCCCTTGTTCTTTATGACAAATGAAAGCTCACTTGCCCAATTTTCAATTTCAACCGAAACCGTTTCGCCCTCGGGTGAAAATTTAATTGCATTATCAAGTAGATTTATAAACACCTGCTTTAAAAGCTCCTCGTTTGCCTCGAGGTTATACTCCTCAAAGTCAAGTGATAAATCTATATTTTTGCTCGACCATTGGTTTTCAAGCAGTAAAACGCAGGTGCGTATTTGCTCTGAAACGTTATAGCTTGATACCTGTGTTAATATTGTTTGGTTTTCTACCTTAGTTAGATTTAATACGTTTGTTGCCATATTGGCAAGACGAAGGGACTCCTTCTCTATTGCCTCAAGGTATGATTTTTTCTCCTCACTTGAAATATTGCCCTTATTAACAAGCTTAGCAAGACCCGAAATTGAAACAATAGGTGTTTTAAACTCGTGTGAGAAGTTGTTAACGAAATCCTGTCTTAGCATTTCCGTGTTTTCAAGCTCCTCGGCAAGCTCATTAAAGCTTTGCTCTATTTCCTTGAAGGTTTTATGCTTTGAAAGCACCTTTCCAAAATGTAGCCTTGCCTTGAAATCTCCACTGGAAAGTCGATTCATATGGTTGATTAGGTCATTTACTGGCTTAAGTGGGAAACGACCAAGGAAAACAAGGAACACAAAGAGCACTATCATTGTAATAGCCATGAAAACTAAGATAATAAGCATTATCTTAAGAATTTGCTCCGTGTCGCTAAAGCCAAGCTGCACAAGCGACCATACGCCAATTGCACCAAGTGCAAAGGACACAACAAGGAATGCAAGTACAACGCCAGCGAGTGAAAGGCTTAGTGAAAACCTCTGAGTCTTAAATCTTTTAAAGCCATTTGTTAGCTTATTTGTTGGCTTTTTCATACGTTTCTTACCGCCTTATAGCCAAGACCTCTTACAGACTCTATTGAAAACTCATTCCAGCCCTCAAATCTTTTACGGAGCCTACCTATATGAACAGTAACGGTTTCCCATCCTGTGTCGCTATCAGCGCCCCAAATTTCGTCCATTAGCTGTATGCGGGTAAATATCTTACCTGGATATGAAAGTAGCTTATAAAGTAGCATAAATTCCTTTTGAGGAAGCTCCTGCACCTCGCCACCGCGTGATACAGTTAGTGAGTCATAGTCGATTACTACCTCGCCGATTTCAATTTTATGCTCAGTTGCTATCTTAGCACGTCTTAAAAGTGCTTTAATGCGATATAGCATTTCTTCATCATCTATCGGCTTTGTCATATAGTCATCAGTACCAACAATAAAGCCCTTGTGCTTATCGCTTGGAAGCTGTTTTGCGCTAACCATCAAAATAGGTAAATAGTTATCAGCCTCGCGAAGGGTCCTTGTAAACTCGTACCCGTCCATTTCTGGCATCATAATATCAAGGACAACTAAATCAATATGCTCCTTGTCCATTACCTCAAGCGCGTGTCTTCCGTTTATAGCTGTGGAAACTGTGTAGCCAGCCCCTTGTAAAACAGCCTCAAGGAAAAGCCTTGTATTTTTATCATCATCTACAACAAGAATATGAATCATGGTAAAGACCCTCCTTTCGCATTTTACGCACACATTATATAGTGGTAAAATAAACTGAAAATAAACAAAATAGAGTATTTTAAAAATTTTTATTATATTTTATTATAACATATTATTATATTTTAGTCAAATTTTTTAGAAAACAAAAAGAACAGGCATAGCGTGATACTCTTAACGGAGTATCACGCAGTCAAATCCGTCTTCGACGGGTGAAATCCACCGTTGGTGTATGAAATCGCTTTCGCGATGAAATCCTGCTTCGCAGGGTTGTATTTAGACGGATTTGATTTCATCCAAGGGCTTGACCTTGGATTTCATCTGAACGAAGTGAAGATTTCATCGTTGCCGTGCAACGATTTCATTCAACTGACAAAAAAAGAGAGAACATTTCGGATTGAACCGATTTGTTCTCTCTTTCTGTCTTTATAAGAACCTGCTACGCAGAACCTTGTTATTTGCTTCGCTCATAATAAGGGTCTGTGCTTAGCCCATTTGCGTTTGATTAGTCAAATGCGATGCTTGCACTTTTGTCAAAGCAAAAATTCTCCGCTAAGGATATCACCCTATTGCCTGTTCTTCTTTTATTTTGCTTTTTACCAAACGGTCACGTTGCCATTTGCGTCATAGTGCCAGTAGTTGCCTTTCTCTGTTGGCTCGCTTTCTCTGTACCAATATACAGGACAGCTTTCATTGAACATGCTTAGACGGTTCCACGCTGAAGCCCAGCCAGTTGGCTGACTTTCCGCCTCGGCGTAAATTGTTAGGCTTTCGCAACTATGAAACGCATAAGCGCATATATTTGTTACACCATTTGGTATTGTAATACTTGTTAGGCTTTCGCAATCATAAAACGCAGAAGTAGCAATAAACCTTGTGCTTTCATTTATTTTACAGCTTGTTATTGAATCGTCCTTTGCTTTAATTAGCACTAAGTATGGGTTTTCTTTATTTCCTAAATAATAGGCATTATCATACTCATTACACTTAAGGCTTAAGCAACCCGCGAATGCATAATCGCCTATTTTTGTTACACTATTTGGTATTACAATATCGGTTAAGCTTTCGCAACTTGCAAACGCATAATCGCCTATTGTTGTTACGCCATCTCCAATTGTAATACTTTCAAGGCTTGTGCAACCTTCAAACACATAAGAGCCTATACTTGTTATGCTATTTGGTATTGTAACACTTTTAAGGCTTTTGCAACCCTCAAATGCAAAATTGCCTATACTTGTTACTCCCTCTGAAATTACAAGGTCGGTAACAAGCTCACCATTTAAATACAAGTTTGCTCCATTATATAATGGATTTGCTTCATATTCAAAGGAAATATTGTACCAAGCGGTTAAATCGGTAATATATACAGCTTCAAGGTTTTCACAACAATAAAATGCAGAATCTCTTATTCTTGTTATGCTATTTGGTATTTTTACGCTTGTTAAGCTTGGGGAACCAGAAAACGCAGAAGAGCCTATCTCTGTTACACTATTTGGTATTTCTATACTTTCAAGGCTTGTGCACCGCTCAAATGCATCACTGCCTATCTTTTTTACTCCCTCTGGTATTACAAGGTTGGTTACAAGCTCACCATTTAAATACAAATTCTTTGCATAATATAATGGATTTGAATTGCTACCTATGAAGGTTATGTTGCACCAAGCAGCTACATCGGTAATATATACAGCCTCAAGGCTTGTGCAACCTTCAAACGCATAAGAGCCTATTTCTGCTACACTATTTGGTATTTCTATACTGGTAAGCGCTATGCAACTATAGAACGCATTGTAGCCTATTTCTGTTACACCTTTTGGTATTGTAACACTTTTAAGGCTTTTGCAACCATGAAATGCCCTTTCGCCTATACTTGTCACGCTATTCGGTATTTCTATACTTTCAAGGCTTGTACAACCTTCAAACAAGCATTCGCCTACACTTGTTACGCTATTTGGTATTTCTATGCTTGCAAGGCTTGTGCATTCAAAGAACGCATTGTAGCCTATTTCTGTTACTCCCTCTTTAATTATAACACTTTCAAGGGCAGTACAACCACTAAAGGCAGAAAAGCCTATACTTGTTACACTATTTGGTATTACAATGCTTTTAAGTTTTTTGCAATGATAGAATGCATTGCTGCCTATCTTTGTTACGCTATTGCCAATTGTAATGCTTTTAAGAGCTCCGCAACCTCTAAACACGCCATTGCCCATTTTTGTTACACTATTTGGTATTACTATGCTTTCAAGG
>JAZOCP010000220.1:0-3818 GCA_045596585.1 Eubacteriales bacterium | reverse complement strand
TGGGATTAAGTTTACCAAGGGTACTGAGGGAGATAAGCACTTTAAGGCTGTTTGGTGGAATTTTGTTGATGCCTATGGCGTAAAGTATGAATATGTAAATGATGAATTACATGTTATTGACTACGTTGGTGATGCTAAAACAGATATCATAATTTCAGAAACATTATATGGTAAAAAGGTTACAAGCATTAAAGAGGGCGCTTTTATACCTCTTAGCGAAAAGATAAATAATTTACCATACATATTTAGACTTTATATTCCAAAATCTATTAAAAGTATCGAGAAAAATGCATTCTTTGGCTGTGATAATTTAAAGGTGCAGGTTTCAAACAAAATAGGTACTGACTATTTAAAATCAGCCAATGAGTGGTTGAAATCAGCTAAAATTGACACTGAGGGTAATGAATATCTTTTAGACGTCATTCTTCTTAAAAAGGCTTGTATTGGTTCAAGCGATTATGTTGATATGACAGAATAAAACGAGTGCAAAATGCACTCGTTTTTTATGTTAATTCTTTTTTTAAGACCGCAAAAATTTTCTTCTCCTCGCGAGAAACCTTTACTTGAGTTAAGCCAAGCATTTTAGCTGTTGTTTCTTGGCTATAATCTTTTAAATATCTTAAAGTAATTATTTGTCTCCAAAGTGGTGGTAAAGATGAAATTGCTTGACTTAAGGCGATATGCTCAAGGCGTATATCAATATCGCTTCTTTCCTCACTAAGTGTTGATTCGAGGGTAAAGCCATCCTCCTCGCTTGAAAGAGGAGCGGAAAGGGAAGTGACTGCCGAGGTGGCTTCAAGGGCAAAAACTGCCTCTTGTGGGCTCATATCGCATAGGGAAGCAAGCTCTTCAATGCGTGGCTCTTTGCCATGCTTCAAGCAAAATTCCTCATGTGCTTTTTTTAATTTTGCACTTTGTTGCTTATATGAACGACTAACCTTTATTAAGCCATCGTCACGCAAAAATCTTCGTATTTCGCCAATTATTAAGGGTACTGCATATGTTGAAAATACTGTACCCTTCGATAAATCAAAGCTCCTGATTGCTTTGAGCATACCAATAGAGCCAATTTGCACAAGGTCTTCGTACTCAACACCCCTGTCCTTAAAGCGTAAGGCAATAGAACGTACAAGTCCAAGATTGTTTTTAATTAGCTCCTCGGTTGCTAAGTCATCGCCATTTGTTGCAAGTAAAAGTAAATCGTTATTCTTTGTATAATCCATTTTATGCGAGCTTTTTGGTCATAAGGATGCGTACACCCTCACCTTTTTTTGAGTAAACGTCCAGCTTGTCCATAAAAGTGCCCATAACTGCAAAGCCCATGCCACTGCGTTCACCAGAGGTGTCGGTAGTGAATAAGGGGGTCATCGCCTCAGGTACATTTTCTATACCACATCCCTTGTCCTTGATCTCTATAACCACCGTCCTATCGGAATAATATTTGACGCCTATGTAAATTATTCCTGAGCTATATTTATAGCCATGAACAATAGCATTTGTTACCGCCTCTGAAACTGCACATTTAATATCAGAAATTTCTTCAATTGTGGGGTTTAATTGGGCGATAAACGCTGCAACAGCGCTTCTTGCAAGTCCTTCGTTTACGGAAAGAGAAGGCAAATATAGCTTCATACTGTTTTCACTATGCTTCATTTATATTTCCTCCTTCTATTTTTATTAATCTTTCGATACCTGCAAGCTCCAATATTCTTTGGACACTACGTGCAGGCTTAATGATTTTGAATTCAGCACCTATTTCCTCACTTGTTGTATATCTGCCAAGAATAAGACCAAGCCCAGAGGAATCCATAAATTCCACAGCGCTTAAATCAAGCAGAACAGCACGTGGGCGCTTATCAAAAATCATACTATCGGCTCTTTCTCTCACCCCCTGCGCACTATGGTGATCTATATCACCAATTATTTTTATTGTTAGCTTGTTGTTTTCTAAGTTGAATATCAGCTTTTCCATGTCTTCACCGTCCTTTGGTATAGATATTTTAAAACTCTTTCTTTGCGAAATTTGTCATATTTTGCTATAAAAAACAAAAACATTTTGACAAAAAATGATATTTCTTGACATAGGAAATGAATTATTATATAATTAAAGTGTATATTACCTTGAAAAGGTAAGCGGAGGAAGACCATGTATTTAATACCAAGTGTAAAAGAATTAAAAAAAGGCGAAAAAATTGAAATTTTAGGATGTAAATTTGTTTTTCCGAATAATGCAGATGTAAGACTTTTAAATATTGCAAAAAAGGTGCCACAGGGAAATACTCAAGTTAATGTTTTAATTGGAAACGAGGACAGCGAGGAATATAAAATTCTCTTTGGTGATACAATTACAATTGAAGCAAAGGGCACTAAGGGTGCTTTCTATGCAATACAAACTCTTCGCCAAGTTGTTAAAAATGGCTACTGTGATGCAAGTGAGATTTACGACAAGCCAGATTTTTCGGTTCGCGGCTTTTATTTAGATATTACAAGAGGTAGAATTCCAACTGTTCAAACAGTCAAGGAATTAATTGATAATCTTGCATACTATAAGGCAAATATGCTCCAACTATATGTTGAGCACGTTTTCCCATTTAAAGAATATGATGGTATTTATCAGCGCACAGGCTATGTAACTCCTGATGAGCTTAAGGAAATTGATGCTTATTGTCACGAAAACTTTATTGATTTTGTGCCATCACTTTCTTGCTTTGGTCACTTGTATGAATTACTTGAAAGTGAAAAATATAAGCATCTATGTGAGCTAACTAATGATGAGCATAAAACTCATTTTTGGCAGAGAAGAATGGCGCACCATACTATAAACCCATCAGACCCTGAAAGCATTGAGCTGATTAAAAGCCTAATAGATCAATATATGCCTTGCTTTACAAGTAATTATTTTAATATTTGTTGTGATGAAACCTTTGACCTTGGTAAGGGGAAAAACCAAGGCAAGGATGCAAGTCAGCTTTATACCGAATTTGTAAAGCAAATTGTTGATTACGTTCGTTCAAAGGGTAAAATACCTATGATGTGGGGGGATATAATTGAGCATATTGACCCACTTGGTGATAATATTATCTTTTTAAACTGGGGGTATAGTCCTAATGAAAAGCCAGACAAGATTTACAATCTTGCAAAGGCTGGAAAAACACAATTTGTTTGCCCAGGTGTTAGTGGTTGGACAACTCTTTGTGAAAGAATTAAGGAGTCTGTTCCTAACATTACAAAAATGGCACAGTATGGCAAGGAAGTTGGTGCTATGGGACTTCTTAATACCTGTTGGGGAGACTATGGTCATATCGTTCCAATTGAGGCTTGTATGTATGGTACAATTTTTGGCTGTGCAAAGTCTTGGAACGAAACTGATGATTATGAGAGCTTTGATAGCGCAATCGACCTTTTATATTATGGCTATGAGGGCGGTGCAAGCTTTGTAAAAACAATTGATAAGGCACACCGAGTAACATATTGGTATGACCTTGTTATTGATTATTCAAACGACTTGTTTAAAAACGATGTAATGAGAAGCTGGTGTAAAACTCCAGATGCTGAAACCCTTGAGGACGCTTATTATGAAATTGAAGAAATAATTCCATACCTACAAGGCACAAAGTGGGAAAATGAGGACGCAAGAGAAGCGCTTCTTATTGTTGCACAGGGCACTCAATATATGATTTCAATGCTTTTTGCTCGAGCAACTGGAGAAAAGCTTGGTGTTATTTTTGCTGATATTGAGGAATGGATGAAGGATTATTCAGCACTCTACCTTGATGAAAGTAAGGATGGAGAATTAAAGGAATTTTTAAAGGTCTTTT
>JAZOCP010000219.1:0-2654 GCA_045596585.1 Eubacteriales bacterium | reverse complement strand
TCCAGCTCGATCACTTCATCTACCAAAGGAAGTTTTCGATCCTGGAATTTATTTTTAATGTTTTGCTTAACCACATCAGGGTTTTCGCGTAAAAACTTAATGTCAAGCATAGAAATTTCCTCTCTATAATATACGTGTAATTTAATAAATAAATTATATCACTATTTTATAGTAGTGTCAAGTAATAATTGGCGAGTAAATTTCATAAGTTTAAATAAAAAACCATTAAGGAGAAGAATATGGAAACAAATGAAAGAAATGAGCTATTTGAGTCAGATTATAATGAAGAAAGACTCACGCGCCTTTATGAAAACGAAGCTGTAAGCGAGGTAAACGAGGAATTTTCCCTCCCAGACTACGTCCCAGAGGTAAGAAGAGTATTAACTGTACGTGCCCAACCAATACCAGAAAATAAGTATTTAAACGACACGTCCTCGCCAATTTGCCTTGAGCTTGGTGGAACAGTTGCATATTCAGTAATCTATCTTGACGAGGAGGGCAGTCTTTGCGCATTACCCCTTTCAAGCACATATGAAACAAAGGCAATTCTTAACGAAATACCAAGTGAAACAGAAATATCAACCAATATAGAGTCAGTTACCCCTCGTGTCCTTGCCCCAAGAAAATTGAGCATTAAATCTAAATTAAGAAGCAAAATTCTTTGTAGTGAAAATTTAAATATCGAGCCAAAAATCACACCTAAATCAAGCGCTGAGGAGCTATTTTTGCAAAGAAAATATGAAAATGTAATGTGCTTATCTAAAAAGAAGATAGGACTTGATAATATAAGAATTAATGATAAATTAGACTCAGAGGGTGGCGCACGTCCAATTTGGTGTGATGCGTACATAGATTTAAACGAGGTAAAGGCACTAAAGGATTCAGTTTTAGTGCGTGGTGAAGTGACTGTTAAGTGCTTATCTTCAAAGGATGGCGAGTATAGTGTAATCTCAAAAACAATGAGCTTAAATGAAGAAATTGAGGCAGAGGGCGCTGATACAGGCGATATGGTGCGCGTGTTTGCAAGGTGCGTGTCCCTTGCACTCTCAAGCGCGGAGAATAGCGAAGCAAATGAGGTGTTTTTTGACCTAGGCTGTGAGCTAAATGGTGAGGTCTTAAGAAACTGTGAGGCAAGGGTCTTATGTGATGCATATTCAACCAACAGCCCCTCACAGGAATCATATAAGGATGTAGAATATTACAGGGTACAAAGGGGAGGCACAAGCTCATTTTCACTGAACGAGGAGATAAAGAGCGAGGAGCTTAAAAATAGAGAAATAATTACAATTTTTGCCGACCCTGTGTACGAAAAATGCGAAATTAAGGGTCAAAAAGCAAGTCTTTTAGGAAAAATGAGCTTAGGCGTTATACTTAAGCCACAGGACGGGGAAAATCAAGGTGAGGAAATAACCTTTGAGTCCTTTGAGCTACCTCTTAAATATGAGCTTGATTTAGGCAAAGCACCTAAGGGCGCACTTGCAAGATGCGAAATGACACTTGGCAAAATTAATGCAAGAATTGATAACGGTAGGCTAATTGTAAATTCAGAGGTTGATTGTGCTTATTCTATTTATGAAAAATCAAGTGTGCAAGCACTAAGCACCCTTTTAATTAAGGCAGACGAGAAAATAAAAAGGGAAAGCTCAACGGTGCGCGTATGCTTTCCAGCTAAGGGACTTAGCTTGTGGGATGTTGCCAAAAAATACCACGTGACAAAATCACATATAGCTAAGCAAAATTCTATCTCAGAAAATGAAGAAATATTACCAAAATCACTAATTATCTAAGAAAAAAGCCACCCATTTGGGTGGCTTTTAAATTATAGCTTAGAGTACATATTGCTTTCTGATTTGTTTTTGATTACAGCATCTGTTACAAGACCGAAAATAGTACTTGCAATTGCAACTGAAATTATAATTCCAACCAAAACAGAAGATATTATCATTGCACCACTACCTGCGATTAAATCGCCAAGGTCGAATGTGCCATTAGATGATGCCATAACAAAGCTTATTAAGAATAGTATAGTGCACATACAAGCCATATCAATAGCGTTAAACATAAATGTAATGCCAACCTTTATGAAAAGGAAAACACGGCTTGATGGTCTTTCATTTGACCAAACTGCACGACAGAATAATCTTTCATCCTGCTTTGATGTGCCCTTAAGGTTGCTATATACGTCTCTTGCATCAATGCCATTGTATGTAACATAGTTACCAATGCTAATTGTTGAGAAGGTCTCAAAAAGCATACGCATAAGTCCAATTAATGGCGCAGGAATAACTAAACAAACTATTACAACAAGAAACCAATTTGGTAAAAACTCTGCAATCACCTCTGGGTTACCAGTGAAAAATGGCTTTGCATATGGTAAAAATGCCACAATGCTTGCAAGAATGGTAATTGCTGCCCAAACAGATGGAACAACAATGTTGCAAATCTTTGATGCCTTTGCAAGCTTGCTGTTTGCTCTCCAAGTGCCTATCAATGTTCTTGGGGAGTCAATTAAAGTGTTAGAAATTTTCTGCTTTTTTGACATAACTGTCTCTCCTCTATAAATAATATGTAAAAATAATATCATATATGTAGAAAAAAGTCAAGAGAAAAAAATAGCTATAAAATAAAGTTTACCGGTCGATACCGGTTTTTTT
>JAZOCP010000218.1:0-14898 GCA_045596585.1 Eubacteriales bacterium | reverse complement strand
AAGAGCAACAATTACAAATACAATTCTTGCACCTATTGAGTCTGTACCACCGAAAATCCAACCGACAATATCAAAGTTGAAAAGACCAACACTACCCCAGTTGATACCACCGATTATAAGAAGAGAAAGAGCAATTCTATCAATTATAATCATAGAAAATCCTCCGCATTTTTTGAACATAAAGTTCACACTTATTTTTTACAAAATAATTACTTATATACAAAAAATCAATGCCTAAAATTTTCCTGACAAGCAATTTACCAAATTTTCTCAAATACAATTAATTGAGGTGATGAAAATGGGTCTTTTTGCAATGCTTATGAATATTGCATTTATGATTTTAGGTGTAGAGCCAACTACAAAGTTTCCACCGGCTCTATCTAAAGAGGATGAGGCTAAATATTTTGAGCTTCATAGGCAAGGAGATGAAAAGGCAAGAGAAAAGCTAATTGAGCATAATTTAAGGTTGGTTGCTCATGTAGTAAGAAAATATTATGTTTCAAATAAAAACACTGAGGATTTGATTTCAGTTGGTACAATAGGACTTGTAAAAGCAATTGACACGTACAAGGAGTCAAGCGGTACGCGCTTTGCAACTTACGCAGCAAAGTGCATTCAAAATGAGATTTTAATGCTTTTTAGAAGCCAAAAAAAGATGGGACAAGAGGTTTCACTTAATGATACTATTGATATAGACAAGGACGGAAATCCACTTACATATCTTGATATCATAGCTGTCGAGGACACTATATGTGACGATGTAGATAAAAAAATAATGATAAATAAAGCGCTTTGCTATATAAGAGATAATTTAGATGACCGCGAAAAGCAAATATTAGTAATGAGATATGGACTGGGAAATACTGAGGCTTACACACAACGAGAGGTGGCAGATATGCTAAATATTTCGCGCTCATATGTGTCGAGAATAGAAAAGTCTTCACTTGAAAAAATAAATAAATATTTACGAGGCGAAGGTTGATTTTTGGCGTACTATAGTATATAATATATAATTGATATAATATGCGCAAAATATTACAGGAGCGATAAAATGGTAAGAATTAGCGAAATAGTTCCAAATTCATACGCAAGTGAGCTTGGAATAGAAAGGGACGATGTTTTAATAAGCATAAATGGCTTCGAGATAAATGATGTGCTTGATTACAGATTTTATCTAACCGAGGAAAATATTTCACTTGAAATAAAACGCGGTGAAGAGGTTTTTGTTTGTGATATAGAAAAGGAACAATACGAGGATATTGGGCTTGAATTTGAAACACCTCTTATGGACAATAAGCATAGCTGTCAAAACAAGTGCATTTTTTGCTTTATTGACCAACTTCCAAAGGGACTTCGTGATACGCTATATTTTAAGGATGATGACTCACGCTTGTCCTTTCTTCATGGCAACTACATAACTCTTACCAATTTGAAAAAATCTGATATTGAAAGAATTATCAAGATGCATATTTCTCCTGTAAACGTATCTGTGCATACTACAAACCCAAGTTTAAGATGCAAAATGATGAATAATCGCTTTGCAGGAGAAACTCTTGAATATTTAAAATTGTTAAAAGAGGGTAATATAAGAATAAATGCACAAATCGTTTTGTGTAGGGGAGTAAATGATGGAAAAGAGCTTGTTTCCTCACTTTATGACTTAGCAAAGCTTTACCCACAGCTAAACAGTGTTGCAATTGTCCCATCTGGCTTGACTAAATTTAGAGATGGGCTTTATGACCTAAAGCCATTTGATAAAGAGTCAAGTGCGGAGGTAATTGACACAGTTGAGAAAATTAACCTTGAATTTAACAAAAAATATGGAAGAAATTTATTCTTCGCATCTGATGAGTTTTATTTAACTGCAAATAGAGAATTGCCAATGGACGAGTATTATGAGGAGTATAGTCAAATAGAAAATGGTGTTGGCATGCTACGTTCCTTCGAATGTGAGGCTCAGCTTATGCTTAAAATGTTAAACGATGAGGAAATGAAGGCTAAGCGTAAAATTTCCATTGCAACAGGCGAGGGTGCGTTTGATTTCATTACAAAAATTGTCAATAGTGTAAAAGAAAAATGCAAGGATTTAGAGTGTAATATCTATAAAATTCAAAACGACTTTTTCGGACACACAATTACAGTTTCTGGTCTTATTACAGGCGTTGATTTAATTAAACAGCTAAATGGCAAGGATTTAGGTACTGAGCTACTTATTTCAAGGTCTATGCTAAGGAGTGAGGGAGATTTATTCCTTTGCTCAACATCAATAAAAGAGGTAGAAAATGCTCTCAGTGTTAAAATTACACCTATTGAGCAGGACGGTGCAAGCTTTGTCGAGGGATTACTTGGATTGTAATTCTAAAAAGCAAGCAGAAAAGGAGGTATAAAATGGCTAAACCGGTAATTGCAATAGTTGGAAGACCTAATGTCGGTAAAAGCACACTCTTTAATAAAATTATAGGAGAAAGACTTTCAATAGTTGAAGATACACCAGGTGTTACTCGTGATCGTATTTATGCGGAGGGTGAATGGTGTGGTAGAAAATTTGTTTTGATAGATACAGGTGGAATTGAGCCTAAAACTGACAGTATGATATTGCAAAAAATGAGAGAGCAAGCAGAAATAGCTATTGAAACTGCTGATGCTATCGTATTTATGTGTGATATTAATACAGGACTTGTGGCTGATGACCGCGAAATTGCGCTTATGCTTAAAAAGAGTGGTAAGCCAGTAGTTCTATGCGTAAATAAGGCAGATAAGGTTGGTGTTGTTGACCCAACTTATTATGAGTTTTATGAGCTTGGCTTTGATATTGACCCAATAGCGGTTTCTTCAATTCACGGCTCTGGTACAGGTGACCTACTTGATGCGGTGCTTGGTTGTATTGAAGAAACAGAAGAAGAGGATGAGGATGAGGACTTAATTAATGTTTGCGTAATTGGCAAGCCAAACGCATGCAAATCTTCCTTGATTAATAAAATTCTCGGCAATGACCGACTCATAGTTTCCTCAATGGCGGGTACAACAAGAGATGCAATAGATACTCGCTTTGAAAATGAATATGGCAAGTATAATTTAATTGATACCGCAGGTATAAGACGTCAAAGCAAAATAGACGATAAAATTGAAAAATATAGTGTTTTAAGGGCTCATATGGCTGTTGAAAGAGCTGATGTTTGTCTCCTTGTTATTGATGCAACTGAAGGCGTAACTGAACAGGACGAAAAAATCGCTGGTATCGCTCACGAGGCGGGCAAGGCGGTTATAATTGTTGTAAACAAATGGGATTTGCCAGATGTAGAGGACAAAAACACAGTTGAATATTCAAAGAAGGTTTATAATGCCCTTTCATATCTTACCTATGCGCCAATTATCTACGTTTCAGCGCTTACAGGACAAAGGGTTGTAAAGCTTTTTGAGCAAATAAATTATGTATTTAATCAATCAAAAATGAGAATATCAACTGGTATGCTCAATGATGTATTGAACGATGCAATAACAAGAGTTCAACCACCATCAGATAAGGGAAGACGCTTAAAGGTTTACTATATGACACAGGCAAGCGTTGCTCCACCTACATTTGTACTATTTTGCAATAGTGCACAGCTTTTCCATTTTTCATATCAAAGATATATTGAAAACTGTTTAAGAGACACCTTCGGCTTTAAAGGCACTCCAATTAAGCTTGTTATCAGGCAAAGAGGAGAAGGGGATGAAACAAGAATATGAGAGCGATAATTGCAAAAATAATTGAAACGTGGGAAATTGGTCTTATTGACCAATGTGTTGAGGGCAATTTTTTTGAAAATAAAATCGCATTATTAGTTGTGCTTTTAATTGCTGTATCTATTTTAGGTTACTTAATAGGTAGTGTAAATTTTGCGGTTATTATATCAAAAAAATTTGGAGAGGATATAAGAGACTCTGGAAGTGGAAATGCAGGTGCTACTAATATGTCGAGAGCATATGGCAAAAAAATAGGTGCTTTAACATTGGCTCTTGACGCTTTGAAGGCTGCTATTGCTTGTATTATTGGAATTTTAATATATGGCTCAATAGGTGCGTTTATTGCAGGATTTTTCTGCATACTCGGACATGCCTTTCCAGTTTACTTTAAATTTAAGGGAGGAAAGGGTGTTGCCTGTATGGCAGCAGTTGCCTTTGTTACCTCACCACTTGTATTTTTTATCATGCTTGCAATATACATGATAATTTTAATCGGCTTTAAGATGGTTTCACTTGCATCTGTTATGTCTGCTATGATGTACCCATTATTCTTATCAATGATACATGGTGTTGGCGTACAGATAATTATAGCGCTTTTGTGTGCAGCATTAATTGTGTTCTTACACAGAAAGAATTTGGCGCGTATATTCAATCATGAGGAGCCTAAAATCGAAATATTTAAAAAGAAGCGTAAGAAAAAATCAAATGAGGCGGATATAACCGATGAAGACAGTAAAGAGTGAGCATCAAAGTGAGCTTTGTAGCTTGATTTTACTTGCTTTTTCAAAAAAAGCACTAAAAAAGGTAGTTTTATCTAAGCCTGATGCAACAGATGAAATAAAAAGCGTTATTTCCCCAAAGGAAATAGCTGGAAGATTAGTGCTTCAAAAGGAAACCTTTTCAAGGGATAATAAGGCGTATCACTTAAACATGCGCGAGAATTTTGAAGAGTCGCTTTTGAAAATTTTATCTTCATATGCTCAAATCAACGTTGTAACTACCATTGGCGATGCACAGTTTATGCGTGCAAGGAGCGGTAAGGAGTCACTTATTGGTAAGCAAAAGATTATTCAAGGGCTGAGCTCTGATAATGTAAATGAGGCTACCACACAAAATAATAATAACAAAAAGAATTATATTTTAAGTGGTGAAGAGGATTTTTTAAAAAAGCTTGGTGTTAGTGACCAAAATGGCAGAATCCGTGATAAAATGCAGTCAAAATTTCGCCAAATCAATCGTTTTATTGAGCATATAGAGGCTGTTTTAGATAAGCTACCAAAGGACAAGATTAACATTTATGATTTATGCTGTGGTAAGAGTTATTTAAGCTTTGCAGTTTACCACTATTTTAAGAATGTTTTGAATATGGAAGTTAAAATGGTGTGCGTTGACCTAAAAAAGGATGTAATTGAGTATTGCACCGAGGTTGCAAGCCGCCTTGGCTTCGATAAAATGGAATTTGTTTGTGATGATATTATAAAGTACGAAATGAAGGACAAGCCACATCTTGTAATTTCCTTGCATGCTTGTGATATTGCTACTGATATAGTTTTAAACAAAGCAAGTGAAAATGGGGCAGATGTTATTTTGTCAACTCCCTGTTGTCATCACGAGCTAAATCACACAATTAATTGTCAAACCTTAGAGTTTGTTAGTAAGCACTCTATGCTAAGGCAAAAGATGTGTGATGCATTAACCGATGCCTTAAGACTTATGAAGCTCGAGAGCGAGGGGTATGGTGTTTGCGCACTTGAATTAATTGACCCTGAGGACACCCCTAAAAATATAATGCTAAGGGCAATAAAAAAATCAAGCTTTGATGAAAGCAAAGCAGAAAAATTAAAATTAGAGTATGAAAAAACCAAGAGCTTCCTGTTGGGAAAATAGGAGAATTTATGAGAAAAATTGCGAGCTTTTCTGTAAATCACGATAAAATAACTGAGGGAATCTATATTTCAAGAATAGATGGTGATATTACCACCTACGATATGAGATTTAGAAAACCTAATATGGGTGATTACATTGATAATATAACTATGCATTCACTTGAGCATATGTTTGCAACCTATGTAAGAAACTCTGAAATCGGCGAAAATGTAATATATTTTGGACCAATGGGCTGTCAAACAGGCTTTTATTTGCTTGTAAGAGATGCCGAAAACGAAAAGGTTTTAATGGTTGTAAAAAACGTTCTTGAAAAGATAATTGATCACAAGGGCGAGATGTTTGGTAATACAAGAGAAGAGTGTGGTAATTATCGCAACCTCAACCTTGAGTGCGCACAGCTTGAGAGTGCGCTATACTTAAAGGTCCTTAATTCAAAAAAGGTGGACTTTAAATATGAGTAAGCTTATTGGAATTATCGGTGCTATGGATATTGAGGTAGAAGGCTTACTTGTAACAGTAAGTGAACATACTGAAAAAACTATAAGCGGTATAGTATTTCATAGTGGAAAAATTGGTCAAAATAGAGTAGTTATTGCAAAATGCGGAATCGGCAAGGTTTTTGCCGCTATGTGCGCACAAGCAATGATACTTGAATATAGCCCGGATGTGATTATTAACACTGGTGTTGCTGGAACCTTGACTGGTGAGCTTGGTATTATGGATGTTGCAATTGCAAAAAGCGTTGTTCAGCATGATATGGACACAAGTGCAATTGGCGACCCTGTGGGCTTAATTTCTGGCATTAACAAGGTGTACATAGATACAGACGAAAATGTGGCAATCGCATTAAAAACCGCTTGTAATAGTCTTAAATGTAAGAATGTTTTAGGTACTATCGCGTCTGGTGACAAATTTATTGCCTCATCAAGCGATAAAGAAAGAATAAAAACTACATTTGGAGCGATAGCGTGCGAGATGGAGGGTGCCTCAATAGGCCAAGTATGCTATGTAAATAAGGTTCCATTTGGAATTTTACGTGCAATTTCCGATGGTGAAGGGGCAGAGATGGACTATTCAACCTTTGCACCACTTGCTGCTGGGCAATCAGTAGAAATTACAAAAAAATTTATAGAATTATATTAGAGGTGTAGTATGAAACTTGCAATTCAACTTTATTCCATAAGAGACGAGATGGAAAAGGACTTTTTTGGAACATTAAAAAAGGTTAAAGAAATGGGTTATGACGGATGCGAATTCGCAGGACTTTACGGAAACGACCCAGAAAAAATTAAAGAAGTGTGTAATGAGCTTGGTCTTGTTCCAATTTCTGCACACGTTAGCTACTATGATATAATGATTGATATTGAAAAAGCAGTAGATACATACAAGACAATAGGCTGTAAGTATATGGTAATTCCATATTTACCAGAGGATATGCGCTATGGTACACCTAAATATGCACAAATAGTTGAGGATTTTAAGGTGATTGGCAAGGCTTGCAAGGAAAATGGTATGACTCTTTTATATCATAACCATGATTTTGAGTTCGATAAGACCGAAAGTGGCGAATATGTGCTTGATGATCTTTATAATCAAATATGTGAGTGTATACTTAAAACCGAAATTGATACCTGTTGGGTAAACGTAGGTGGAGAAAATCCAAGCGAGTATGTACGTAAATATACAGGAAGAGCACCAGTTGTACACTTAAAGGACTTCTTTGGTGAAAGAAATGCCAATATGTACGAGTTAATTGGTATTGAAAGCGAGAAAAAAGAGGTAAAATCTACATTTGAATTTAGGCCTCTTGGTTATGGTAAGCAAGATATTCAATCAATAGTTGACGCAGCTAAGGATGCAGGCGCTGACTGGGTTGTTGCTGAAATGGACTCACCATCAATGGGACTTACTCCAATTGAATGTATGCAAAAGTCTATTGACTATATGAAAACTATCAATTATTAAGAAAAAGCACGGTAAAAACCGTGCTTTTTTCATTTATAAAACCTTAAAATAATTGATGTTGGAACAATTTTTGATGCTAAAAGCACCATTTTCATTGAAAAGGTTGGTACACAAAGGGCTTTGTTTCTTTTTGATGCCTTTAAAGCTGCAATAGCAACCTTTTTTGGTGATATTGCGTACTTTTTCTTATATTCCTTAACACCATCAAGACCTGAGAAAAATGGGGTTTGTACAGGTCCTGGGCAAACTGCAGTAACACCAATTTTTTTGATTTTTAATTCTTGTCTTAATGCACGAGAAAAGCTTATAACATAAGACTTTGTTGCTGCATATACAGCAAAGGATGGCTGAGGCATAAAGCCGGCACTTGAGGCGATTTCAATGATTTTTCCACCTTCTTCAATGTATGGCATCGAAATAGATGTGAGCTCGGTTAGTGCGCGTACATTTATATCAACCATTTTGCTTATTTCATGACATGAAATTTTTTCAAAATTACCATTAAATCCAACACCTGCTGAGCACACAAGATACTTTATTGATGGTTTTTCTATCTCTAAGGCAAGGCATATTTCGTTAATTGCTTCTTTTTTTGATAAATCAAGGGCAAAAAGACGAGATTTTGTTTTAAAATCCTTGCAAGCCGACATTAATTTTTCCTTTGTGGAGGAAATAAGCCATAATTCATCAAGCATATACGCATCAAGCATTTTGGCAATTTCAAGACCAATACCCGAGGAGGCACCACTAATTATTGCAATTCTCATAAAAACTCCATTAAAATATCATTAATTAGATTTTATCATTAAAATTGAGTATAGTCAAGAAAATTCTTGTTGAAAAGGAATTGTATCTATGATACAATAATATTAATGAAATAAAAGGAGAATTCTATATGAATTGCGTACATCTTGATTTCCACACAAGTCCAGTAATAGAAAACATAGGTGGAAAGTTTAATAAAGAGGAATTTGCAAAAACTCTTAAGGAGGCAAATGTTGATTTAATTACCGTGTTTGCTAAGTGCCACCACGGATATACATATTATCCAACAAAGGTATCAACTATGCACCCAAATCTAAAATTCAACCTATTGAAGGAGCAAATTGATGCGTGTCATAGTGTAGGTATTAAGACACCAATTTATATCACTATGGGGTGGTCACAAAAGGATGCAATGGAGCACCCAGAGTGGTTACACGTTGATTTTTGGACAAAAAAGCCAGTTTGCTTCGGTACAATTCCTACACCTGATATGGACCCAGAAACACCTTTATATGATTGTAGCTGGGCAACTCTTTGTCCTGTTAGTGGTTATAGTGAGCACTTAAAGGCAATTACAAAAGAGGTTTGTGAAAATTTTGATGTATCTGATGGTGTTTTCTACGATATTTGCTTGATGAAGGATGCGTGTGTATGCGACACCTGTAAGGCGGGTATGATAGAAAGAGGTCTTGACCCTGAAAAATACGAGGATGCACAAAAATATTACAGAGACAAGAGAATAGAATTTTACAAAGAGCTTAATGCAATTGTACATAGCTATAATAAGGATGCACACATCTTTTATAATGGCGCTGCTGATATGAACAGACCTGAGTATAGTGTTGTGCAATCACACTTCGAGCTTGAAGATTTACCAACAGCTTGGGGTGGCTATGACTTTATGCCTATACGTGCTAAATATTTTGAGAAATTTGGCAAGTTTTATATGGGTATGACAGGCAAATTCCACCACGCGTGGGGTGAATTCGGTGGCTTTAAGAATAAGGACGCACTAAAATATGAGTGTGCAGATATGCTTAGTATTGGTGCTTCAATTTCAGTTGGTGACCATCTACATCCAAATGGTGAAATAGACAAGAGCACATACGCAATAATCGGTCACGCGTTCAAATATGTAAGAAGTATAGAGAAGTATTGTCTTGACACACACGCATACACCGATATTGCACTTTGGATGAGCCATACCAATGCAGATTTAGGCGCATCAAAGCTACTTCAAATTATGCATCTTGAATTTGATGTAATTGATAATGCTAACGAGCTTTCAAAATATAAGCTTGTCATTTTACCTGATAAGGTAAATCTTTCAGAAAAAGAAAAAGCAGCACTTGTTGAATTTACTGAAAATGGTGGCAAAATCGTATGTAGCTATGAAAGTGGATTTGAGGGCTTAGGTATTGAAAAAATTGAAAAGTCCAAGTATGATATTGACTACATTGAGTGTGAAATTGATGAGGTTGTAACACCATTTTTATCATATGCAAGTGCATATAAGACTAAATGTAAGGGTGAGGTGCTTGCAAGCATAAGAGAGCCATATTTTAGTCGTACAGCAGGTCACTTCTGTGGTCACAAGAATACACCATTTAAGGATGAAAGCGCAGAGTATCCAGCACTTGTTCAAAATGGAAATGTATTGTATTTTGCACATCCTATTTTTGATGCATATAATAGCACAGGCAACTATATTTTACAAAAATATATTATGAAGGCTATTGACAAGCTATATGAAAGGTCACTTGTTGTTAAAAACTTCTATTCTTGTGGTAGAGTAAGGGTGAGAAAGAGCAATAGTGAGCCATTTTATGCATTGCATTTACTATATGCACCACCAGTTAATCGTGGTAATGTATGCTTGCTTGAGGACTTCCCAAGGGTTAATGGAATTGAAATTCAAATTGATATTACAGAAAATGTTAAGTCAGTAGTTGACCCTGTTACAAAAGAGAACATAAGCTTTAAGCAAAATGGAAATAAGCTATCATTTACTGTTGATAACTTAGAGCTTCATAAGTTACTTGTAATTAATTATTAATAAGAAAAACCCGCTACCTGTGTAGCGGGTTTTAGTATTTTATAAGTTGTCAGGGTTTGCAATAACCTGTGAGCAAAGTATATCAAGGTTTGCATTTCTAACTCTTATTTCATCAATAAAGGTTTTTTCATCCTTAGCATCCTTTAATACTATGTCGTATGTAAGCTGGAATAATGTACCAAGGTTCTTTAATTTAACCTTAACAAGTGAAGATTTTGTTGTGTATTTTTTGAACAAATCATCAAATAGACCAGTGTAATCAAGCTCTTCAGGAATTGTAATCTTTAATGTTCTTCTAAGCTTTGGTGATTCACCAAAACGAACAAGTGTGAAGATAATACTGCAAGCCTCAACACAGAGAACAAGTATAATCGCAATCCAAATATAACCAAGACCAAGTGTCAAGCCAGTTGCCATTGCAAGCAATATTTGAACAAGCTCTCTTGATGTACCAGTAGCTGAACGGAATCTCGTTAGTGCGAATACACCGCCAACCGCAATTGCAGCACCCATACTACCACTTACAAGCATAATAAGTACGCAAACGATAGGTGGCATAAGAGCTAATGTGAACATAAGGCTCTTTGAAAAGTCATTTTTAAACTTATAGCAGAAAGCAATAGCCAAACCGATCGCAAAGGCAAGACCAAAGCAAAGGAAAAATTGCCACCACACAATTCGAAAAGCTGATTCAAGCTTTAATTTTACTACTGTATCAGTAATTCGAGAGATTGTTTCTTCGGTAAGAAGTAATCTTCCGTTCAAGTCTTTGAGGCTGCTTAATGCATTGGTGACAACTGATGCAGTATCAGAAATTATTTCACCTTGCTGTTCAGGAGAAAGCGCGGTGGTTTCAAATATGCTATTAACTAATCCAAAACTCATATTTTACTCCGTTTCTAACATAGAATTTTCATTGATCTCCCCAAGGGTTGATAAATGCATATATTTCATAAGATTTGGGTTTGCTGTTGAAATAATACTTGCATTTATCTTTTTTGCCAGCATAGTTTTGAATGCTGTGCCTACCTTTGAAAATGAGGTAGGATAAATTTTCAAGTCTGACAAAAGCTCTGCAAGCCAAAGCGGGGCAGTATTAGGAACCTTTAATTCCATAATTCTATATCCATTTGGCAAAAGGCTTTCACCATATGAGCCCTTTCTTAAATCAAGGTCATAATCACGCCAAGTGATATTTGTATCAAATGTGACTCTTATATCGCTTGTTTCCTTGTAGAAGAAAGCGCTTCTATCGTATGATATATAAAAGCTTGGGGCAATGCCCTTATACATCTTAATTGTATAGTCAATCTCTTTATTGATTTGCTTTGTAGAGTTAGTTGGTGGATTTTCAACATACCTTATAGCATCGACATATGGCATGTGAATTCGTCTTTTGTAAACAATAGAATTGAATTTCCTTTTCACCTCAATAAAAGCAGTAGATGTATCCTTGGGCACACCATAGGTCCTTATTCTTAGCTTTTCCTTGAAGATTGGCTTGTCTATTGAGCGTGTTAACAAAAGATATTCAGGGGTGTCATAGTAGATATTACAAATCTTTGTCTCACCATACTCATCGGGAACGAAATGCTTGTCTATTTCAGCTTTTAAAATAGCATACTGCTCAGGGTTTAAAAGATATTTTTTTTCATATCGCTTAAAAGAAACACCGTAAGCCATTTTCATCCCCTCCTTTACCATTTAATAGTAGCATTTTTTAATTAAAAAGTCAAGTGTTTAATGCAAATTCTACAATATTTTAGATAAAAAAGAGAAATTTGTTTACAATATTAACAAAAACATCAAAATTTCACAAAATCTCCACACAAAATCTATTGACATTAATTTTACACAAAAGTATAATGATAATTAGAGAAAGTACTATGCCACGTGGCTAATTTTTTTATAGATTTGAGGAAAAAAACAATGACAAATATGTTTGATTATTTGAAATGGAGAGGAGATGTCACCTTTGACGCCTATCCTATAAACGAAGTCGATTCGGTTATTTTTTCTCAGCTAAGCTATGTTCCATTTGATAAAATTGTCTCAAGCGAAATCAATTCACCTGGCAAAACTATTGAAGAAATCTACGATATGTATTTTTCTAATCCCGATAAAAAAATCAATTTAGGAGCTATAATTCCAGCAGAAAAAATAGTTCCATTATTTTCAATGATGTCACATTCTGCACGCTTTAAGGATGTTAGGGTTCGTGCTTACATCAACGAAGTTGATAAGGATGAGGAAAAGCAGCTTTGCGCAATGTGCTTTGATTTACCAAATGGTAATGTTTATGTTGCATTTAGAGGAACAGATGATAACTTAGTTAGCTGGAAGGAAGACCTAAATATGGCTCTTTTCACACCAATTCCGGCACAAAAGGATGCGGTTGAATATTTGACTAAGATATGTCAAGCAACAAACGAAAAGATATATATAGGTGGTCATTCTAAGGGTGGAAACTTAGCTGTATATTCTGCATTTATGATTGATAGAGAATTACAAGGTAAAATTGCCGCTGTTCATAGCTTTGATGGACCTGGCTTTAGAGAGGACTTTTTAGAGATTACTAACACTAATCCTGTAATGAGAAGAAAAATTACTAACTTTTTACCACAAGGCTCAATTGTTGGCTCAATTTTTGACACTATTGGTAGAGATATTTATGTAAAAAGTAATGCAACAGGACTATTTCAACACGATACATTTTCTTGGTATCTTGAAAGAATTAACTTCATAACAGTCCCAAGCCTTTCTCGCTCGTCTATTCAATTCCACACTTCGCTAAAGCAATGGGTTGCTGAATTAACTGATGAAGAGAAGAGATCATTTGTTGAAGCGTTTTTCAAGCTGTGTGATTCTTGTGATGCAGCAACACTTTCAGATATTCTTACTAACAAAACCAAGTTTATTGGCGCTTTATTTAAAGCCGATGGTACTACAAAGAAAACTATGTTTAAGACAGTTGGAAAATCTGTAAAAAGCTTTTTAGGCATTAAAAAATCTACACCAGCGGGTCTTACAAAAGAAGAAACGCAAGTTCTACAAAAGGCGCACCTTCTTGAAGGTACTAAAAAACTTAAAAGCTAAAAATACACCCTGAATTCATTTGAGTTTAGGGTGTTTTCTTGACAAAATGATATACGTGATGTATAATAATTGTGAATTAAAATAAAAGAGGTATAAAAATGCCAAATATTGAAATTAGCCTATTGTATCCAAGCACAAAATCATCGGACAATGATAAGGTTCCAATGATTTCCACAGAAACATTGTCTTCACTTGAGCTTGATTATGCAATAGATTTACAAAATAGTCGCCTTTGTGATATGTTTACAATGGACAAAGAGGTAATTGAATATCGTCAAGGTGTTTTTGCTGATTTGATTGAAAATGATGAGCTTAGTGTATTATTGAATAAGGTTTTACCAATTGTTAATGATATTAATGATTTACGTCGTTTATCAAGCGAAAGCACATCAACCGACTCATATCTTTACAGTATAACAGAGATAGAGCTTTATATTTCTGCCATGGAGTTACTTTATGATGGCTTAACACCAATAAAGGACAGGCTAAAGAGTGAGGCATTTATTGCACTTTATAATAGAGTTTCTGAGCTTACTAATAGTGAGTATTATAAGGACTTGAACATTCGTTTAAAAGAGCTTACAAAGCGTGTAAGAGAGATTAAAAGTGTTACAATTGGTGTTAACCTTGACTCACGCTTACGCCCTGAAAGTGCTGGTGTTTTAAGTGTAAATAATGATAGGTTTAAGTCTGGTGAGCTTTTACAAAAGATTTTAAGGCTTGACTTTAGAAATGATGAATATACATGCATAGCAGCGCTTCAACCATTTAAAAAAGGGCAGAGTGACAATCAGCAAACTGCACTTGCAAATGCTTTTAATAATGCACTTAATGATGTTTTTAAGTCATCGATGCGCTCATGGAAAAGGGTTGTTAGTACATATATTCTTGAAAATGCAGATTTTCTAATCAAATTAGCTCCAGAGGTTGAATTTTTGACAAAAGCTACTGAGCTTGTAAAAGAGCTTGAAAAAACAGGTAATCCCCTTGTTTTCCCAAAGATTTTCTCAATGGAAAAGAAGATTTTTGAAGTTAAGGGACTATATAATCCAATAGTAGCCTTAAAGGTTGGCGAAAAAATGGTGGAAAATGACTTTGTCTTTGACAAGGTAGGTATGTTCTATGTACTTTCTGGACCTAACCGCGGTGGTAAAAGTGTAATTACCTGTGCTGTTGGTCATACATTTGCCCTTGCTCAGCTTGGCTTGCCAGTTCCCGCAAGAGAAGCTATGCTTAGTCCTGTTGATGGAATATTTACCCACTTTCCAACGGATGCTGAGGACACAATTGACAAGGGCCGCTTAGGTGAAGAATGTGCAAGACTTGATGAAATTTTTGAATGCATAACAGAGAAGAGTCTTGTTTTACTTGACGAGTCGCTTTCTTCAACCGGCTCTTATGAG
>JAZOCP010000217.1:0-22080 GCA_045596585.1 Eubacteriales bacterium | reverse complement strand
AATAGTGTGTGTGGACTCCTTTACATATGCGGGCAACATTAAAACGCTCGATGGGGCGCTAAAAAGCTCACAATTTAAGCTTTACAGGGCTGACATTTGCGACAAAAAGTCGATTTTTAAGATATTTGAGGCTGAAAAGCCAGATATTGTGGTAAATTTCGCGGCGGAAAGTCATGTTGACCGTTCTATAAGCGACCCTGAGGTGTTTTTAAGAACAAATGTGCTTGGCACGCAGGTTTTAATGGATGCGTGTCTTAAGTATGGCACAACTCGTTTTCATCAGGTATCAACTGACGAGGTTTATGGAGATTTGCCACTTGAAAGAGAGGACTTGCTTTTTAGTGAGGACTCGCCCCTTCGCCCAAGTAGTCCATATAGTGCATCTAAGGCTTCAGCTGACCTTTTGGTGCTTGCTTACCATAGAACATATGGCTTACAAGTAACCATTTCAAGATGCTCGAATAACTATGGTCCTTACCAGTTTCCAGAGAAGCTAATTCCACTTATGATTACAAACGCACTTGCAAAAAAACCCCTACCTGTGTACGGAAAAGGGGAAAATGTGCGCGATTGGCTCTATGTTTTAGACCACTGTGAGGCAATAGATTTGATAATCCATAAGGGCAAGGCTGGAGAAATTTATAATATAGGCGGAAAGACGGAAAAAACAAACCTTGAAATTGTAAATGAAATTTGCACTAAGCTTGGTGCAAAAAAAGATTTAATCACCTTTGTAAAGGACCGTCAAGGCCACGACCTAAGATATGGAATAAATCCAGAAAAAATCCAAAAAGAGCTTGGTTGGACACCAAAAACAAGCTTTGAGTATGGACTTGAAAGGACAATAAAATGGTACCTTGAAAACCAAGAATGGTGGAAGGACATTGCATCAGGCGAATATATAAATGCATTAAAACGTATAAAGAATAATTAAGGAGAAGGCCATGCCAAACTACAAGAACTTATTTTTGCGACAGTCGTATTTTGATTCCTATGAAGAATATGAAAAATCGCTTAAAAAAGACAAATACCCAAGCTGGGACTATATAGTTTTAACCGCCTCCAATGAGGCACAGGCTGACTTTTACCATTTACAGATAAATAATCGCTTAAACGAGGGTAGATTGCCAAGAAAAACTAAATATTTAGTTATTCCAGATCCAGATGGCAAGCGCGTAGGCTCGGGCGGTGCAACCCTTAATGTGTTAAGGCATATAGCGAAGGATAAGGGAAATAGCGACTTTACTGATGTAAAAATACTTTGCATTCACTCAGGAGGAGACTCTAAGCGTGTACCACAATATTCAGCATGTGGAAAGCTGTTTTCACCTGTGCCAAGAGAACTACCAAGCGGACATCGCTCAACACTTTTTGATGAGTTTATTATAGGTATGACTGCTGTGCCTGCTCGTATAGGTAGTGGCATGCTTGTATGCTCGGGCGATGTGCTACTTTTGTTCAATCCACTCCAGCTTGATTTTTATGGCAAGGGTGCTATAGCACTTTCCATAAAGGAAAATGTAAAAACTGGAAAAAATCACGGAGTTTTTCTTGGTGATGGCAAGGGAAATGTATCACAATTTTTACACAAGCAAAGCGAAGAGATGCTAATCCAAAAGGGTGCTGTTGACAAGAATAATAACGTAAATATCGACACAGGGGCGGTTGTTTTTGACGGAAAACTGTTAAATGACCTTTATTCACTGGTGTCTTCAAAGGAACGCTTTAGCTATTATGTAAACGACAAGGTGCGTCTTTCCTTTTATGCAGACTTTTTATACCCACTTGCAAAGGACAGCACTCTTGAAAGCTTCTATAAGGAAACCCCAGAGGGCGATTTTTCACCTGAGCTTTTGGAATGTAGGCGTGAGCTTTGGGACAAGCTTCATACCTATAATATGCGACTTTTACAGTTCGCGCCAGCCTCGTTTATTCATTTTGGCACAACAAGTGAGCTACTTAAGCTAATGACAAAGGATATGCCCGAATATGCATATCTTGACTGGTCATCGAATGTAAATACAAACAATAGAGCAACACACTTTGCTGCCTCTGGCTCATATGTTAGCCTCAAAAACGTAGAGGTTGGAGAAGGCTCGTATATTGAGGATAGCTATATTCATAGAAATACAAAAATAGGCAAGGGCTGTGTAATTAGTGGTGTAACCCTTGGCGGACACACAATTCCCGACAATACTGTTTTGCATGGGCTAAAGCTTAAAAACGGACAGTTTGTTGTAAGAATGTATGATGTAAACGATAATCCTAAGCTACCAATTCATATGGGCAAGGAGCTACCTCTACCTTTGTGGCAATCAAAGCTATTTGTACCTGCTGATACAATTGAGGGTGCGCTTGAAAATACATTAAATGGTGTTATAAATGAAAACGCAATTTCCTTGGCAGAGGGCTTTAATATGGCAGATAGTGCCGATATTCCTCTATGGCAATCAAAGCTTGATGACCGCGTGAAATACGAAACCGTGCTTGATGCAATAGATAATAGAGCTGGGGCTGACGAATTAAAGGTTATCTTTAAAAACGGATTGCCAAAACGAATTGAAAAAAGACTTGTTATGTTGGCAGAAGGCTTAAATGGTGCAAGCCTTGACGAGTTTTCTTCTAAGATAAGAATATACTATTATCTTTCACAGCTAACAGGTGGGGTAGTTAGTGAATGGTATTTACAAAAATGCTTTGATACAATTTGCGACTCTATCCTTTCCTCAAACACAAGTGACTTGTTTGATAGTTCTCTTATCTCATCTAAAAACGAATCAATTGTGCGCTTGCCTGTTAGAGTAAATTTCGGTGGCGGTTGGTCAGATACTCCACCTTATTGTAATGAAAACGGTGGTACAGTTTTAAACGCAGCAATCAAGCTAAATGGTCAGCGTCCGATAGAGGCAATTGTTAGAAAAACAGACACGTGTAGCGTTATTTTGACAAGTGAGGACAACAATTCCTACAAGGAATTTACCAATCTTGCCGAGCTGCAAAATTGTAAAAATCCCGCTGATCCGTTTGCTTTGCATAAGGCTGCACTTATTGCCACTGGCGTAATTCCGCGCTTTGGCGATTATGACCTAAAGGAAATTCTAAAAAGAATGGGCGGAGGACTTTATATTTCCACACAGGCAATAAATATTCCTCGTGGCTCAGGTCTTGGCACAAGCTCTATTTTATCAGCTGCATGCGTAAAAGCAATATTTGAGTTTTTTGGCAAGAAAACGGAAAATGACGAGCTTTACAGAAGAGTAATGCTTATGGAGCAGCTTATGTCAACAGGTGGTGGCTGGCAGGACCAAATAGGAGGTCTCACAGACGGCTTTAAGCTGATTTCCTCTGAAAAGGGAATTGAACAAAAAATCACTTGTGAACGACTCAACATTGAAAAAGATGTTATAGACGAGTTGAATGAGCGCTATGCAATAATTTATACAGGTCAAAGACGACTTGCAAGAAATCTTCTTCGCGAGGTTGTTGGTAAATACATTGCTTCAAACAAAGAAACGCTTTCTGCATTTGAAAACATACAAAGGCTTGCCGTTGAAATGAAAAAATCGCTTGAAGAAAAGGATGTAGATGGCTTTGCTGGACTACTTTCTGAGCATTGGGAATATTCAAAAATGCTTGATAAGGGTAGTACAAACACCTGTATTGACCAAATTTTTGTTACAATTGATGATTTAATTGTTGGAAAAATGATTTGTGGCGCCGGTGGTGGCGGATTTTTACAGGTTGTAATGAAAAAAGGCGTTACAAGAGAAATATTGAAGGAAAGACTTGATAGCGTTTTTGCAGGCTCTGGCGTTGAGGTTTGGAGCTGTGAATTCTAACATAAACAAGGAGCGGTGGCTCTAAAACACGAGAAGGACTTATGCTTAGCTCATTTGAAAGAGATATCATATCAATAATCAAGGCTTCGCTTAATTCCACCACACCAACACTTAGTGGCGAGTTAGATTATGAAAAGGTGTATGGCTTTGCAAAGAAAATGCAAATTGTACCTCTTTTATGCTACGGACTTGAGAAGGTGCCAGAGGTGTATAACACTGATGGTGGAAAGAAAATTGTAAAATCTACACTTAGCTATTCGTTTTTTGACGAAGGACAAATGGCTGAGATAGATAAAATAATTGAAGCATTTGATTTTGAAAAAATTGAATATGTAAAGCTTAAGGGCACGGTTATTAAAAAGCTATACCCACGCTCTGATATGCGACTTATGAGCGATGCTGATATCTTGATAAAGGAAGAAAGCTATCCTAAAATCAAGAAAATTATGACATCCCTTGGCTTTGAAGAGGAATTAGAGAGTGACCATGAATATGTTTTTACTAAGGGTAAGGACTTAAACATTGAGCTACACAAAAGACTAATTCCCTCATACAATAAGGATTATTATGAATATTTTGGAGATGGATGGCGCTTAGCTAAGCCAAGTGACAAGGGTAGCGAGTGGAAGATGTCAAATGAGGACTTCTTCATATACACATTTGTTCACTACGCAAAGCATTATCGCGATGGTGGAATTGGTGTAAAGCACCTAACAGATTTCTATCTATATATTACTAAAGTAGAAATTGACTGGAATTATGTTGAAGAAGAGCTTGAAAAATTACAGCTCTTAAGATTTTGGAAAAACACCAAAAAGCTGATTGATGTTTGGTTTTTTGATGGCGAATGTGATGAAATTAGTGAATTTCTTACACATAAGCTTTTTTCCGGCTCAGCCTATGGTACGGGCGAGGCACACTTGCTTTCAGAAGGACTTAAAATTTCCAAGAAAACAAAAAACGTAAGGGCTAAAAGATTTTTTACCAGTGTTTTTCCACCATATAGCACGATGAAGCAGGGGTATAAGTATTTAGCAAAGCTACCAATACTTTTACCTTTTACATGGACCTTTAGGTGGATTGAAATAATATTCCACCCTAAAAGATTTATTCAGCAGAGAAGAAAGCTAAAAATGCTTTCGAGCGAAAATATTTCAGCTTATAAAAACGAGCTTGATTACGTTGGAATAGACTTTAATTTTGAATAAGAAAACGAGCCAAGGCAGTCTTGCCAAATGGCTCGTTTTTTCTTTAGCCCTCGCTAAGTAAATGAATACCAAGTGTAGCATAAGTCGCTGCACCATAGGCAAGCGCACGTTCGTCAAAGGTAACCTCTGGATGATGCAACCCGTGTACAAAGCCCTCGCTCCATTTACCAGCGGATATGCCAATTAAAACAGATGGAACACGCCTTGAAATATAAGCAAAATCCTCAGATGCGGTGCTATATGATGGGGTAAAATCAGAGGCGAAAAGCAAGCTTGAATTTAGTTGGTTTTGACAAGAATTATGCATTAAATTTAGACACGTGGTGGCACTTTTTATGATGCTGCTGTTGTTTAGAAGACTCGGACAGGAGCTAATGATTTCAAGGCTCGAAGAGCATTTGTGCGATGCTGAAACGCGTAACGAAAGCTCCCTTAAGCCTTGCTTTAATTTTTCTCTCTTTTCCTCGCTAAGCGAGCGAATAGTCCCTTCAATTTCACAAAGCTCCGGGGTGACATTCGGTGCGTGTCCTGAGATTATTTTTCCAACCGAAATAGCATCTGCTGTATCGTTTTCTTCGGCAAGGAGAGAATTGAGCTTGCTTACAATTTCTGCTCCGCAAATAGCGGAATTTGCCCCTGCATTTTTGATTGCTCCGTGGGCACTTTCTCCCCTTATGGTAATCTTGAAAAAATCTGCACCTGGGGCTCCTATGCCACTCTTCGGCAAAATTAAAGAGCCTGTATTAAATTCTCCACCAACTAAAACATGAAGTGCTACTGCACATTTTACATCTGGATTTTTTAAAATCCCGTGATTTATCATCTCTGGGGCACCAGATAAAATTTCTTCGGCAGGCTGAAAAAGTAGCTTTATTTTTCCTGCGAATTTGTCTCGTGACTCGTTCAAAATTTTCGCAGCACCAAGTAGCATAGCGGAGTGCATATCATGACCACAAGCATGCATAGCACCATTTTTCGATTTAAAGCCAAGCCCTGTCCTTTCGCAAATTGGTAAGGCATCCATATCAGCTCGTAAAAGCACACACTGGCTATCAAATTTTCTGGAAATTTTTTCTTTTTGTGTAACCTTTTTATATATTTTTCCGTCTATATTATTGCTGGGGGAGAAATTAAAGGGGCGGGTGCCTTCAATCACACAGTATATTCCACAGCGCCCGATTCTAACAGGAGTGCAGCCCAAAGACAAAAGAGCATTTTCAATGTACGATGCAGTTTTTTCAAGCGAAAAGCCAACCTCTGCTAAGCTATGAAGCTTGCGCCTGTGTGACTTTAAAATCTCACTATCAGATAACGCGCTTTTCAGTACCCAGTTTTCCATATTTTATCACCTCGTTTTATTTAGAGTGCTCAAAAATGTGAGCTTTATGTGATGAATTTAGAATGTAGATACTGAAAAAAGCTGACTTTATTCACAATGTGAAATTTGTGTGAATTTACACCGAAAAAGCACTGAGACTGTGCTGAAACTTTGAAATTAACTCCCAAATTTTACATAATATGTGATAAACTACCCAAGGCGATTTTGGCGCCCCCTTACAGGGAGGCTGAAATTTAACCAATAAATTCCAATCCGTAAACTAAATTTGATGAAAAGGAGTGATTAAAGAAAGCGGACCTAAGAAGGTCAAAAAGCCCTGCCAGTCCTTCCACCTGGCAAAGAGGCAAGAACCGACAAGGGAGTAACCGCAATATACCCAAGCAAGTTGGTAAAACAGACCAAATCTGCTTCCTTGGGTATATTACGGTTGCTGTTACCCGAGCAAGGCAACCCCCAAAAGACTCCGAAACGCACATCGGGGTTTGGGTAAAAGTGATAATTTTTCGGTTTTTTTGTCAAAAGGCAAACTTCAAAATTTGTGCATAGTGACGAAAAATCGCCGAATTAACATCAAAAATTTATTTCTAATTGAAAAAATTAAATGTGCGTGTTATAATAATATAGTAAAGAAGTACTTAGGAGGTATTTTATGGATCTTAACAAATTACTTAGACCATTTAAACAAAAGATAGTGACAGCGTCTGCTTTTAAAGCGCTTACACTTTCTGTTTTTGTAGGATTAGTAACTACACTTGTTAGTGCACTAATCATTGGCGGAAGTGGAATTGGTATGAAATTTCTTTATACTTTTCTTATCAAAGATTCCACATTCGAATATATTCCTATATATGAAACATCACTTACAGTGTTTAACATTGTTGTTTCATTAGCATTAGGATTTATTACCGCTTTAATTACAGGAATAGTTGCATTTGTAATCGAATGCAAGAAGGGAACAGCGGGACTTACCAAAAAGGTTGACTCACTTGGACTTGATGAACGTCTTACTACAATGATAGAGTTCCAAAATGATAAGTCATACGTTGCTAAGCTTCAAAGAGAGGATGCACAACGTGCACTTGATAAGCTGAACTCTGGTGATGTTAAAATTAAGCTATCATCTGAAAAGCTAATTGCAGGTATTGCACTTTTCTTAGCTATTATGTTAGTGTTTACATCAGTTCCTTTTGTTTCATATGCTGTATTAAACAGCGCCCCTATAGGTGGTGGCACCGGCGCTCCAGAAGTAGATGTAACAATTGATGAAATTCTCGCTAACATTGACAGGATTATTAATGAATCTGAAGTTGATGACGACAAGAAGGAAGACTTAAAGCAAATTAAGGAAGACCTTGCGTTAGTTGTTAAGAATGACAAAGCAAGTGTTCAAGAAATGCTTGAGGCTACTGAAGATGCGAAGTACGAAATGAATGTAATGCTTAAGAATGAGAAGGAGCAAGTTCAAAGCATAATTGCACTCCTCAAGGCAAAAGAGGATACCTCTGACCTTGGCACAGCAATTGAGGCTCTTTACAAAGCGGTTACAGCAGATGTTTATAGCTCTGCTGCTGCTCAAAGCGCAATGGAAGAAATCGAAAGCGCTATGAAAACTCTCAATAAAAATCTTGGCATTCCAGTTTATTCATATGACCATTTAATTAGCTTAATCAATGATTCTGTTAATAAAGCAGATGACATGGTTACACTTAAAAAGGCACTCAATGGTTTCTGCGAAGAGCTCACTAAGATGAAAGAATCAGATGCGAGCACAAGCCTTACAGAGGAAGACAAGCAAAAAATCATTGACGAAGGATTTAAAAAGTCTAAAAATGACATAATCAATGCTATCTATGAAATTCAAGAATTAGAAGAAACTATTAATAGTATAGAGAATGAAATAGAGAAAATTGAAAGCTTATTAATGGGCGAGCTTGAAAACAGAGTAGAGAATACGTTCGATAAGATCGTAGAAGATATCGAAGATTCCGAAATGAAAAAAGAGGACAAGAGCGAGCTTAAGGAAAACATAAATGATCTCAAGGACAAAATTGAAAATATCATTCAAAGCAATAATGACAAAAACAAGACCGAGGATGACAAAAAGGACGAAGTAAATAACGTTGTAAGAGACGAGGAAAATACTCTTAAGGACGAAATCAAGCAAGACAAAGAGTCCAATAATGCAATCGCTGACAACCTCAAGAATAACGAGCTTACCAATGACGAAAGAAGCGAGGAAGAAAAAGAGTTAGGCGAGGCTATTAAAAACTTAGGTCAAGCTATTTATGATATGAACAATGCTAAGACCGAGGAGCAAAAGAAGGCAGCTGAGGAAAAGCTTAGTGGTGCTTTTGATAAGCTTGACGAATTAATTAATGGAACAGAGGAAGACAACCTCACAGATGAACAAAAGAAAAATAATGCTGACAAGGTTGCAAACGCAATCTACAATGCAGTTCAACAGGTTCCAAGCTCTGACACAAGAGATGCACTTGATGATTTAGTTGAAAATCTTCAAAATGCAAAAAATAATGCAGCAAACAAAAATATATCTATTGAGAATGAAATTAAGGATGTTTTAAATAAGGCTGAAAATGATATCAAGAACTCAATAGAAAAGACAGAAACCAAGGAAGAAATGGCTGGCGACCTTGGTAGCTTAAGACAAGAAATCATCGGTAACGATCGTAAGTATTTCCAAGACAAAATCGACGAAATCAAGGATATGGTTAACGGCTCCAAGATTAGCGATAAGGCACGCGATGAAATCGATAAAATACTTGAAGATCTTGAAGAAACAGTTGATGAAATGCTAAAGCAGGAAAATGTAGATAAGGAAGAAATCAACGTTAAAATTCAAGAAGCAAAGGATAAAATCGCTGAGATACTTAAGAGAGAGCAAGACAATCTTGCTAACCAGGTTAAGCCTGAGGACAAAGAGCCAAGCGATATTATTGAAGACATTGACCAATCCTTAAATGAAGCCGAGGATGCTATCGAAGAGGAAGATGACGAAGCACTCGAGGATGCAAAGGAAGACCTTAAGGATGCATTTGAAGACCTTGAAAAGGAATTTAAGGATGAAAACAACGAGTGGCTCGAGAAAGAAGAGCTTGAGAATAAGCTTGACGAAGTAATCAAGGAAGTTGAAGACAAGATTCAAGAGTCAGAGGGCGCTGAAAAGGAAGCTTGGGAAGATCTTAAGGATAAGATGGAGCAAGCTAAGGAAGACCTCGAAAATGGTAACCAAGAGGATGCTCAAGAAAAGATCGAGGGCGCAATAGATGACGCTGAAAAGAACTTTACCGACATCATTGAAAAAGAAGAAATGGACGATGCGTTAAACGACGCAAGCGATGCTATGAAGGATGCTGAGGATGCTCTTGAAAAGGAGGATGACGAGGCACTTGAGGATGCAAAGGACAAAGTGGAGGATGCATTCGAAGACCTTGAAGACCAATTCAAGGATGAAAACGACGAGTGGCTTGAGAAAGAAGATCTTGAAAACAAGCTCGATGACGTAATCAAGGACATTGAAGAAAAGATCGAAGAGTCAGAGGGTGCTGAAAAGGAAGCTTGGGAAGATCTTAAGGATAAGATGGAGCAAGCTAAGGAAGACCTTGAAAACGGTAAGCAAGAAGAGGCTCAAGATAAGATCGAGGATGCCATAGATAAGGTTGAGCAGGACTTTAGCGACATCATTGAAAAAGAAGAAATGGACGATGCGTTAAACGACGCAAGCGATGCCATTAAGGACGCTGAGGATGCTCTTGATAAGGAGGACGACGAGGCACTTGAGGATGCAAAGGACAAAATGGAGGATGCATTCGAAGACCTTGAAGACCAATTCAAGGATGAAAACGACGAGTGGCTTGAGAAAGAAGACCTTAATAACAAGCTTGATGAAGTAATTGAAGGCATTCAAGATAAGATAGAAAACTCAGAGGGTGCTGAAAAGGAAGCTTGGGAAGATCTTAAGGATAAGATGGAGCAAGCTAAGGAAGACCTTGAAAACGGCAACGAAAAAGATGCTCAAGAAAAAATTGAGGACGCTATATTTGACGCAGAAAAGGACTTTGACGACATCATTGACGAAAAGGAAGATGATGATGCAATGGACGATGTAAGCGATGCAATCGAGGACATTGAGGATGCTCTTGAGAATGACAGAGACGATGCACTCGAGGATGCAAAGAACGACCTCAATGATGCTCTTGATAAGATTGAAGACCAATTCAAGGATGAAAACGACGAGTGGCTTGAGGGCGAAGACCTTGAGAACAAGCTTGACGATATGATTAGCGACCTTGAAAATAAGATTGAACAGACAGAGGGCGCTGAAAAGGAAGCTTGGGAAGATCTTAAGGACAGCTTAGAGCAAGCTAAGGATGACCTTGAAAATGGCAACCAAGAGGATGCTCAAGAAAAGATCGAGGGCGCTTTAGATGAGACAAAGAAGGATTTCGATGACATCGTTGAAGACATGGAAAAAGACGATGCAATGGAAGACATAAAGGACGCAATTCAAGATGCTGAGGATGCTCTTGAAAAGGACGATGACGAGGCACTTGAGGATGCAAAGGACGATCTTAATAATGCTCTTGATAAAATTGAAGACCAATTCAAGGACGAAAACAACGAGTGGCTTGAGGGCGAAGACCTTGAGAACAAGCTTGATGAGGTAATTAAGGACTTCGAGCAAAAGGCTGAGGAATCAGAGGGCGCTGAAAAGGAAGCTTGGGAAGATCTTAAGGATAAGATGGAGCAAGCTAAGGAAGACCTTGAAAATGGCAACCAAGAGGATGCTCAAGAAAAGATCGAGGGTGCCTTTGACGATGCTGAAAAGGACTTCGATGAAATTATCAAGGACATGGAAAAAGAAGATGCAATGGGCGACATAAGCGATGCTATTCAAGATGCTGAGGACGCTATTGAAAAGGACGATGATGAAGCTCTTGAGGACGCAAAGGACGATCTTAATAATGCTCTTGATAAAATTGAAGACCAATTCAAGGACGAAAATAACGAGTGGCTTGAGGGCGACGACCTTAATAACAAGCTTGATGAGGTAATTAAGGACTTCGAGCAAAAGGCTGAGGAATCAGAGGGTGCTGAAAAGGAAGCTTGGGAGGATCTTAAGGATAAGATGGAGCAAGCTAAGGAAGACCTTGAAAATGGTAACCAAGAGGAAGCACAAGATAAGATTGAAGGTGCTTTCGACGATGCAAACAAAGACTTTAATGATATAATTGAAGATGCTGAGCGCGAAGATACCATGGGCGACATAAGCGATGCAATTCAAGATGCTGAGGACGCTATTGAAAAGGACGATGACGAGGCGCTTGAGGATGCAAAGAACGACCTTAATAATGCTCTTGATAAGATTGAAGACCAATTCAAGGACGAAAACAACGAGTGGCTTGAGGGCGATGACCTTAATAACAAGCTTGATGACGTAATTAGCGACCTTGAAAATAAGATTGAAAACTCAGAGGGTACAGAGAAGGATGTCTGGGAAGATCTCAAGGATAGCTTAGAGCAAGCTAAGGACGACCTTCAAAACGGCAACCAAGAGGAAGCACAAGATAAGATTGAGGGTGCTTTCGACGATGCAAACAAAGACTTTAATGATATAATTGATGATGCTGAGCGCGAGGACACCATGGGTGACATAAGCGATGCTATCGAGGATGCAGAGGATGCAATTCGCGATAATGATGACGAAGCGCTCGAGGATGCAAAAAATGACCTCAACAATGCATTTGATAAGATTGAAGACCAATTCAAGGACGAAAACAACGAGTGGCTTGAGGGCGATGACCTTAATAACAAGCTTGATGACGTAATTAGCGACCTTGAAAATAAGATTGAAAACTCAGAGGGTGCAGAGAAGGATGCTTGGGAAGATCTCAAGGATAGCTTAGAGCAAGCTAAGGGAGAGCTTGAAAATGGCAACCAAGAGGAAGCACAAGATAAGATTGAGGGTGCTTTTGACGATGCAAACCAAAACTTTGAGGATATCGTAACAGATATGGAACAAAATGGTCCAAAACAAGATGAGGTTGGCGATGCTATGGATGACGTTAGCGACGCTATACAAGATGCAAACGATGCAATTCAAGACAACAACAAGAGCGATTATGAGGATGCAAAGGAAGACCTCAATAACGCACTTGACAGAATCGAAGGCACATTGAAGGACGAAAACAACGAGTGGAAGGATGACGAGTCCCTCAAGGACCAAATTGAAAACATGCAAGGTCAATTCCAAGATAAGGCTGATCAAACAGAGGGTGCAGAATCCGATGCTTGGCAAGACTTGGCTGACAAGATGGAAGGTGCTTTAGAGGATCTTGAAAACGGTAACAGAGACGATGCTTTAGGAAAGCTCGAGGATGCTTTTGAAAATGCTGATCAAAACTTCGGCGACATCATGGAGGATATGAATCAAGAGGGCTCACAAGAAAATGGCTCACAAGATAATAGCGAAATGGATGATGCCATGAACGATATCAACCAATCAATCCAAGATGCAAACAATGCAATTCAAAATGGTGACAAAGAGGGTCTTGAGGATGCTAAGGAAAACCTTGGAAATGCATTTGACAAGCTCGAGGGTCAACTAAAGAACGAACAAACTGGCGAGTGGCTAAAGGGTGATGCTCTTGAAGATGCTCTTGGCAATATGTCAGATAAGTTCCAAGACATGGCAGACAGCTTACCAGATGGTGAGATGAAGGATGCATGGCAAAATGCAGCTGACCAATTCAAGGATGCACAACAAGATGCAGCAAACGGCAATGACCAATCAGCTATAGACAAGGCAACAGGCGCACTCGAAGACCTTGAGGGCAAGTATGAAGACCTAATGGGCAAGCTTGAAAATATGGGTCAAACAAACGAGGGCGTAAACGATAAGTTTGAAAACGCACAAGATAATATTTCCGGCCAAAAACCACAAGGTGGCGAGCAAAACGATCAAAACAGCGACCAAAACAATGAAAACTCACAAGGTGGTCAAAATGGTAGCAATGAATCTGAAAACGAGTCTGATAAAGAGTCAGATAAAGAGGACAGTGAATCAGACAAGGAGTCAGAAGGCGAGAAGGATCCAAGTGAAAACGAGGATGAAAGCCAAGGTGATGGTAGCGGAAGCAATAGCGAGACAGAAAATCCTGGAGGAGATACTACTGGAGATCAAGAAGACAAGAACAACGATGTGTATGTTCCTGGAGCACCAGACGAGTCACTTGCAAGCTTGATTCAAAAAGCGATAGAAGCTTACGAAAAACAATTCGGAAGACCTCTAACTGATGCAGAGCGTCAAGCTATCGAAAACTACTATCAAGCAGCGGGTGGCGGCAACGGCTAATCAAACTATATCGCTTTAAATAGCACCTAAGAAATCAAATAAAGTTTACGGAGAAGAATTATGGGAATCAACGATAAGAAAGATACAGAAAAGAAAGAGGGAGGCGCTTTGGCAACAGCCAAAGCGGTCTCCACAAAGGCTGCAAGCATTTCAAATGCTGCATCAAATAAGGTTGTTGCAGCAGTAGCTGGACAAGATGCGGCTGATAAAATGGGCGCAGCTTCTGCAAAGGCAGCAGGGGCAGTAAATAATGTTGCAAACAAAGCAGTTTCTAAGGCGGTTGGCGCAGTAGCGGGAGAAGAGGCAGCTAAAAAGGCTGTAAATACTCTTGATGCTGTTTCACCAGCAGCGGCTGCTGTAAATGCTCAAAAGGAAAAGGAAGCAAAGGCACTAGAGGCTAAGCCAGCAACTGCACAAGCTCAACCAGCTGCAAAGCCAGCTGAAGCAAAACCAACAACAGCACAGGCTCAACCAGCTGCAAAGCCAGCAGAGGCTAAGCCAGCACCTGATGCATCACAAGCAGCTGTACAAGCAGCACAAGCAGCGGCACAAGCAGCAGCAGCGGCGGCAACAGCGGCACAAGTTGCAGCAGCGGCAGCAAAGCCAGCTGAAGAAAAGCCAGCAGAGGCTAAGCCAGCAACAGCGCAAGCACAACCAGCTGCAAAGCCAGCAGAGGCTAAGCCGGCAACAGCACAAGCACAACCAGCTGCAAAGCCAGCTGAGGCAAAGCCAGCAACAGCACAAGCTCAACCAGCTGAAAAGCCAGCTGAGGCAAAGCCAGCAACTGCACAAGCACAACCAGCTGCAAAGCCAGCAGCACCTGTTGTTGATAAGAAAATCGCTGAAGAATTAAAATTATTCGCTGAAAAGTGCGAAAAAATCTTCAAAGAGGTTAAAAAGGATATTATCGGTCAAACAGAGGTTGTTCAATATACAATCATCGCAATTATTGCAGGTGGTAACGTACTTCTCGAGGGTGCACCAGGACTTGGTAAAACCCGTCTTGTAAGATCACTTGGACACGTATTTGACCTTCCATTCTCAAGAATTCAGTTTACTCCTGACCTAATGCCTGCGGACGTTACAGGTACAAATATTATCGCAAGAGATGAAAATGGTAACTCTAAGTTTGAGTTCCAAAAGGGTCCTATCTTCAGTAACATCGTTCTCGCGGACGAAATTAACCGTGCTACTCCTAAGACACAGGCAGCTCTACTTGAGGCCATGCAGGAGCACAAGGTTACTGTAATGGGTGTTTCACGTAAGCTCGATGAGCCATTCTTCGTTCTTGCTACACAGAACCCAATTGAGCAAGATGGTACATACCCACTTCCAGAGGCGCAGATGGACCGTTTTATGTTCAAAATTCTTGTTCCAAACCCTTCAGCTGAAGAGCTCGGACAAATCGTAACAATGACACAAAAGACCATGGATGAAAGTGCTTCCGCTGCATGTAATGGCGAAGAGCTTCTCCGTATGAGAGCTGTTGCTAAGACAATTCCAGTAGCAAAAGAGGTTCTTAACTATGCCATGGTAATGATTGCATCAACACATGCAAGCTCTGAGGTGGCAACACCAACATCAAAGAGATTTATCAGAGAAGGCGCCAGCCCTCGTGCTGCGCAGGCTCTTATTACCGCAGCAAAGGTACGTGCACTTATTAAGGGAAGATATAACGTTTCATTTGACGATATCAACTCCTTGGCAGTACCTGTACTTCGTCACAGAATTAAGCTTGGCTTCGAGGCAGTTACCTCAAAGATGTCAGCTGACGACGTAGTTCTTTCACACGTAAGAGATCTTAACGTGGCAGGTAGAGGTGCTCCTGCAACTGCTTTGACAAGAAAGCAAGCACCTGCAAAGGGACAAGTAAAAAAATAATAATTAGGCGGTAAAATATGAAACGAAGAATATTAGACGGTGATTTTTTGGACCGTCTCGATGCCGCTTCACTTGTCTTAAAAACACCAATGACGGGCTTCTTTGGAGGTACCAGAAAAGCCCGCACATATGGTAATACTGTAGAATTTGCGGACTTCCGTGAATATGCACCAGGCGATGATATTAGAAGAATTGACTGGAACGTATTTGCGAGAACCGAAAAATACTTCATTAAATTATTTACTGATGAAAGACAAATGCAAAACCACATTTTGATTGACTGCTCAGCCTCAATGGCGTGTGGAAACCCTGAAAAGGCAACAGCAGCACTCAAAATAGCGGCTGCGTTCGGGTACCTATCCGTTACATCAATGGATAGAGTTGCTTATAGACTATTACAAGGAAATACTGCAAAGGGCTTAGGAATCACTATTACAAATAAGGATTCCTTCTATCGTGCTGCCCAAATGCTTGAATCAACAGATTTTTCAGGCGATGTAAACCTTGATAAGGCTATAATCAATATGGAATCTCCCGGACACGATGATGGTCTAACAATAATCATTTCTGACTTTTTAACTGAAAGCAACTGGAAAAAAGCCATAGATTTTCTTATATTCCAAAAAAGAGATATCTTAATGATACAAGTTCTTTCTCCAGATGAATTCTATCCAATGCTTGATGGTAGAATAAATCTCATTGACTCGGAATCAACTGATTTAGGCGATGCAAGAAATATGAGAATTATAATCAAGAAAAAATTTGTAAAGGCTTATCAAAAAGCATTGACCGAATATGAGCAAGAGCTCGTAGATTTTTGCGCGTCAAGAAATGTTACCTTCTTCACAGTTTTATCTGATGAACCAATCGAGAAGGTAATATTTGGAAAAGGATACGAAACGGAGATGATCAAATAATGCTAGATAGATTAGAACAATTTTTCTCAGAAGGCTGGCATAGAGCACTATTTGCGACTCTTTTTGGACTTTTTGCGCTTATTGTAGTTGTTTTAATATATCTTATTAAATCAAAATATGTTCCAAAAACAGTATCCAGTACATTTATTTGGAAAAGAAGCTTAAAGCATATGAAGAGACGTGTGCCTGTAAACTTCATTATTTCCTTGCTTTTGATTATGCAAATACTTGTAGTAATTTTTGCTGCAATAGCACTTGCTAATCCTACGATTAAGAGTGAACCAAAAGGCTCAATTATAATTGTTGATGCCTCGTCAAGTATGAAGGCAATTAATCCTGATACGGAAAAAACAAGATACGAAACTGCAATTGATAAAATAAAACAGGTTGCAGAAAATGTTGATGCAACTCATACCATGGCACTTATTGTAGCAGGCGAAATTCCTGAGTTTTTAAGTGAAAAAGAAGGAAGTTATTACGTTTCTACAAGAAACGATGCAGTTGATGCTGTTAATAAGTTGAATGACAAGTGCGCAGAAGTGGAAACAGACATAAATGCAGCGCTTGCACTTGCACAAACTGCGCTTTTACAAAATAAAAACTCAGAGGTTTATCTTTACACTGACAGAATGTATAGTTATACTGGTCAGGATGGCGAGATAAATATAGTCCAATGTACTTCTGAGAATAAAGATTGGAATGCAAGCATCATTTCATTCGAGGACCAGATGTTAGTAGGTGGTTATGAGTTTTCAGCCAATATTGTAAACAAGGGCTCTACAGCTCCATTTATTGTTACATTAGTCGTTGACGGCTCAACTGTTGCTACTAAGAAGATTGACATTAGCTCAGACAGTGGAACGGAAAAGCTAATATTTAGCCCTCAAGCAAATACAGAAAAGGGCGAAATAAAAATAAAGCCTATCAAGCAATATCAAAGAGCCAGAATTCAAATTAATGCTGAAGATATAATAAGCGAGGATAATGTTGCTTATTTGACATCTGTTCCACCAATTGATTTAAAGGTTCTTTATGTAAGTAATCATGTAGGCAAATCATCTCAAACCAACCTACAATTAAGCCTTGGTGCGAGTGGACTTGTTATTAATAGCTCTGATATTTATCATTCAGACCAAATCCAATATACACCAACAAGTGGTTATGACTTATATATATATGAAGGAGTTGTGCCATATTCAATGCCTCAGGATGGTGCTGTTTGGTTCTTAAATATACCAGAAACGGTTGATAAAACAAACATCGTTCTTTCGGGCGATAAAAAAGACAAAAATGAAGATCTTGAGGAGCTTAGAGATTTAGCTAAGGATGATATAATCAGTAATCAAGTAATGAGCTATTATGCCTCAAAATTAGAGTCAGATTATTATCGTTTTATGCTTAGCGATGAGCTTGGCGAAATTGGAAAGCGACTTTCAAAGAATGTTGATTTTTCAGAATCATTTGAAATTGTTATAGATAATAAGCCAATTACAATAAATTCTGTTATTAGTAAATTCTCCTTAGTATCTGGTAAAATAGACAATTCAGCAGGAGGAGGAACAGCTATATTCAACGTTCCCGAGAACTTTGAAACTGTATATAAGGCTCAATATAAAGTAGCTTATATGGAAAAAACAACTGATCCAAAAGATCCTAGTAAAACAATAGAAGTACCAGTGGTTAATTCTGATGGAACTATTGCAACCTTTACAGTAGAGGCTCCATTACTTATGGCAGGTGTTGTTGATACATCAAGAGTAATAGTAACAACATTTGACTTTACTGATACTTCACTTCCAATATTTATTGCTGACTATCCTATTTTGCTTAAAAATATGGTTGAGTTTTCAATGCCTGATATTTTACCTGATCGTGCACCAGTAATTGGAGATCAGCTACAGTTTAATGCACCAGCAGGTATTAAAAGTGTTAAGTATTACTTCAAATCATATGATGAACAAATGAAGGATGACATGGATGGTACATCAACCTTAGGAACAGAGCTTGTTGCATGGGATAATACTTCGACAGTGATGCCAACAATTAATCTTGATAAGCTTGGCATTTATAACATAGTTGTAGAGTACAAGCCTCAAGAGGTAATGGATGAGGATGGCAAGCCTATTGATGTTGAAGTAGATCCAGATTTGTTTTCTGTATGTACATATATGTCACTTACAGAAACTGATATCGAGTTGTCTGGACCAAAGTTAGAGGTGCCACGAGCGACGGCAGATGCCCAAACTCTTAAAACTAACAGGTCATTACTTACTGTGTTTATTGTTATATTTATTATTTTGTTAATTGTTGAATGGGGGGTATATTATAAAGATGAATATTAATTTTCCCCTTTTATTCGCAGGATTTCGTTTAGCTAACAACTGGGTTTGGCTTATATTGCCACTTGTTACAATTCCAGCGCTTGTTCTTGGCATTGTACCATTTATAAGACTTAATAAGAAACGCAGAACCTCACCAAAGCACTTAATTCCATTCATTATTCACATGGTCATCATTGTAGTGTTGACAGTAGCGGCATTTGGAATTAGCTGGGTATCAACTCATGACCAAAGCGATGGCAACATTGTTATGTTCCTTGTTGATATGTCTGATAGTAATGCGCCAACTGCGGATGAGATGAATGACTATATTTATGAGGTTGCCAAAGCTGCCCATAAGGCAGATAAAACATCAGGCCGTGATGAATCCGAATGGACAAAGTTTGGTTTGGTAGTTTTTGGAGGACCAACTAAAGATAATAATGGTATAATCGCAACTGTCGAGCCAGGCGAGTTAGAGGTTTTCAACTACTCTTGTAGAGATTGTGGCAAGGTATATTCAAAAAGCGAGTTGAATAATGGAAGATGCCCAAAAGCAAGCTGCTCGAAAAAAATCGATGAAGAAACAGTAGTAGTAGATATACTTAGCGAATATGAAAATACAGATCTTGAAAATCCAAGAAATGAAAGTAATGTTATGTTAGGCATAGAATCTGCTCGTAGCTTAATCGCTGGTAAAAAATATTTAGAGAATAAAAAGAAGATTATTTTATTATCAGATGGTAAGGAAACAGAGGGTGTTGCGCGTAATGCGATGTTAACACTTGCTGATGACCAAATAACTCTTGACTGTGCGTACTTTGATTTTACAAACAGTGGAGAAGAAGAAAATAAATATACTGAGGTTCAAGTAATTTCTCTTAGCACCAATGGCAAGGTTAAGCTTGGCCAAGAGGTTGAAGCGACAGTTGTATTAAGAAGTACAAAGCACATTAATGGTGCGACAATCACTCTTAAGGATGTAGCAGGAATAGAAATTACAACTGTGAAAGACTTGGTTATTCCACAGGGCCAAAGTACACATAGAATAAAATTTGTCCCAAGAAGATATAATGTAGATACAACTGGGTTTACAAACTCACAGTTATATGCTCATGAGGCTGTAACTAAAACAGGCGTTCAAGCAATATCTGTTGAGGTTACTGCTAAAAACGATCTTCTACCACTCAATAATACCTATTCTTCATGGTACACATTTGAAACACAGGGAGAAATTCTTATTGTTTATGGCGATAGCTCACAGCTTACGCAAATTAAAGACGCAAATATTTTGCTAATGGACCAAAGCACAACGGGTGAGTCCTCAAGTAGAGGTATTATTAAATCAAGTGACGGAGATGTATATTCAGTAACAACAGTTTCTGCAACAGCCTTTCCAGACACACTTGAGAAAATGCTCGTGTATGATGAGATTATTCTTATGAACGTTGATTTCAATGTTCTTGGTCAAGCAAGTGGAGCAGATCCTCAAAAGATTGCAAAGAATATCAAACGCTATGTAGAAGAGGTTGGTCGTGGACTACTCTTTACAGCGGGTGATCACATTTATGATTACAAAGACGAGTATAAATGTGATAATAAAGACTGTGGAAAAACAATGACCAAGGGTGAATTGGTAGATGGAAAGTGCCCATATTGTAACAATACTGTTAACAACCAGGGTAGCTTTGTTGACTCTCCAATAAACGAGATTTTGCCAATTGACCTAAAGGTTGATGAGGAAAAGGAAACGGTTGCAATGGTAATTGTAGTTGACCTTTCGTCCTCAATGAAGGAGCTTGTTGCTAATAGTGGTTTTGTATGTAAGACATGTAATACGTTCTACGAGAAAAAACCAGAAGATGGCGAATGTACAACTTGTGATAAGAAAACAAACTATTCAAGCCCTACAAGATATCACGTAGTATTAGAAAGCGTTAAAAAGGTTATAACCGAGTCAAAATTTGCACCAGAGGACTATGTTGGTGTAGTTGTATTTGACCAGGACTACCATGTTGCGCTTGAAATACAACAAATTGGTGATGAAGAAAACCGTAAGCTAATTAGTGAAAAAATGGCATACGAGTTTGAGCATTACTATTATGCACACTATATTGATAATGCTACTGGCGAAGATAGTGATATAAGAATCAACTTCGACAAGGATGGTCAACCAGGAAGCGGAAACAAGTACGTTGACAAAATAGATGGTGAAGAGCCAAAATATTCTTTACCAACAAGCAACTATCAGGATGGTGGTAAGGATAAGGCTACAGGCGACTTTATTAGAAGCCGTGGTACATCTTACAAATGGCCAGTACAAGAGGCAAGCGCTATGCTTGCAAGAGCATCCAACATTACAAGTATTGAAATTAAGCAAGTAATATTTATGTCAGACGGTGCACCAAACGATAAGGGCTCAGGCTATGAGGGTATCGTTGAACGTATGGCTAAGGGTGGTACTGTAACATCAACAATTGCTATTGGTACCGACGAAGCAGCGGGCATTTCCGAGCTTGAAAAAATTTCAGTAGCTGGTAGAGGTAAGCTATTCCTTGTACAATCCGCAAAGGACCTTGACGAGGATTTGACTGAAATTACAGATTCTATCCAAGGTAAGCTATTTAATGAAGACATCACAGTTCAACCAATGCGTGACTCACTTAACTCATTGGTTCACACAGGTGTTCGTGATTATGATGAAATTCATGGTTATTATGGAACAACTATAAAAGAAGATGCGGAAAGAGTTATTTATGTAGATAACCTTCGTCCTTTATATTCTGAATGGGAGTTCGGACTTGGCAAGGTTTGCGCACTTATGACAGACCTTGGTAATCCTGATTGGACAGGAGAAATGTTTGATGATGGAGACGATATTGAAAATGTTCGTTTGATTCAAAACATTCTTCTTTCACCAGTTCATGAACGTGTTGACTCAACTGGTCTTCAATATGCTGTAAAAAGGACAGCAAAATCAATGGAAATCACAGTAACAACCTATGATGGCCTTGATTTAGATAACGAAGATAAAACAGATGGTAGAACCAATTATAAAGAAATTATTGTAGCTACTGCATATAAGTTTAATAATGAAGCAGGAATATGGGAAATGCATGGTTCTTATAATGCATCACGTGTTGCGAATTTAAGATACCAAATTGATATTCCTACAAAATCAATTGAGGAAACTTATATAGTAATTC
>JAZOCP010000216.1:0-16685 GCA_045596585.1 Eubacteriales bacterium | reverse complement strand
GGCTTCCTTGAAATGGGTGTTTCCCCAATTAAGGCGCCAGACGTACCAACATACGTTGAGCTTGACTTTATAAAGGGTACTCCAGTTGCAATAAATGGCGAGAAGATGAGTGCTAAGGATATTATTTTAAAGCTCAATAAGCTCGGCGGTGATAACGGCATTGGTTTACTTGACATCGTTGAAAACCGTCTTGTAGGTATGAAATGTCGTGGCGTATATGAAACTCCTGGTGGAGCTATCTTGTACGCAGCACATAGCTATCTTGAGACAATTTGTCTTGACAAGATGACAATGCACGAAAAGCAAAAGCTCTCAATTACATTTGCTGAGCTTGTATATAATGGTCAATGGTTCACACCACTTCGTGAGGCACTTTCAGCCTTTGTTGATAAGACTCAAGAAAATGTTACTGGTAAGGTAAGACTAAAGCTTTACAAGGGCAACATTATTAAGGCTGGTGTATGGAGTGACTATTCACTTTACTCAGAGGAAATCGCTACATTTGGCGAGGATAACGTTTACAACCAAGCAGATAGTGCTGGATTTATCAACCTCTTTGGTCTTCCAATTAAGGTTCAAGCACAAGTAAACGCTAAGAATAACAAGAAATAAGACAAGCACACGCGATGGGCAAAAAAATGCCCATCGCTTAACGTGTTTTTTAAAACGCGCACGTACACGCGCACGAAAGGACGAGATTATGGACAAAATGTGGGCAGGAAGGTTTGAAAAAGCGCTTGATAAGCAAGCGGATGATTTCAACTCTTCAATTCACTTTGATAAGAAAATGTACAAGGAGGACATAAAGGGCTCAATTGAGCATGCCCTAATGCTTTCCTCAGTTGGCATAATTACAAAGGATGAATATGAAAAAATTGCAGATGGACTTACCTCAATTCTTGAAGACTTGAATAGTGGAGCACTCACATTTGACGAAAATGCTGAGGATATTCACATGTTCAACGAGGCAGAGCTCACAAAAAGAATAGGTGACACAGGTAAAAAGCTTCACACTGCAAGAAGTAGAAATGATCAGGTTGCCCTTGATCTTCGTCTTTATATGAGAAACCAAGTTAGTGATATAATCTCACTACTTAAGGAGTTAATCGGTGCTGTAAAAGACAAGGCGGAAGAAAACCAAGATGCAATTATGCCTGGCTACACACACCTTCAAAGAGCTCAGCCTATCACCTTCGCTCATCACCTTCTTGCATATTGCATGATGCTTATGCGTGATGTGACAAGACTTAAGGATGCTCTTGCAAGGATGAACTATTCACCTCTTGGCTCATGCGCCTTGGCTGGTACAACATACCCAACTAATCGTGATATGGTTGCTAAAAATCTTGGCTTTGATGGCGTATGCATGAACTCAATTGATGGTGTTTCCGACCGTGATTATTGCATTGAGCTCGAAAGTGCATTTGCAACTATAATGATGCACCTTTCACGCTTTTCAGAGGAAATTATTCTTTGGTCAAGCTGGGAATTTAAATTCGTTGAGCTCGATGATTCCTACACAACTGGCTCATCAATTATGCCACAAAAGAAAAACCCAGATATGGCTGAGCTTGTACGTGGAAAAACAGGCAGAGTATATGGTGATTTAATGGCGACCCTTACTATGCTTAAGGGAATTCCACTTGCATATAACAAGGATATGCAGGAGGATAAGGAGTCAATATTTGATGCTACTGAAACAGTTATTAAATGCTTAGGTGTCTTTATTCCAATGATAAAGACAATGAAGCCTATAAAGGAAAATATGTATAATGCCGCTTGTCGTGGCTTTATAAATGCAACTGACCTTGCTGACTACCTAACAAAGAAGGGTATGCCATTTAGAAGCGCATACAAAATTGTTGGAACAATAGTTGGTGAGTGCATTAAGAAAAATACAACTCTTGATAAGCTACCTCTTGAAGCCTACAAGGCGCACTCTGAAATCTTTGAAAATGACCTTTATGATGAAATCTCTCTTGAAACTTGTGTTAAAAAGCGCATTTCAAAGGGCTCAACAGGCTATGAGAGTGTAAAAGAGCAGCTTGAATATGTAACGGAGTTTTTAAAATGAAGAAGATATTTATAGATGGTAAGGCAGGCACAACGGGTCTTCGCATTGAGGAGCGCCTATCGAGCCGTGATGATATAGAAATAGTTACACTCCCAGATGAATTAAGAAAGGATCCTGTGGCTAAAAAAGAGGTTTTAAATTCGGTTGATATTGCCTTTTTATGCTTGCCAGATGCAGCAGCTATTGAGTCTGTTTCTATGATAGAAAACCCAAATGTATGTGTAATTGACACCTCAACCGCACATAGAACAAACCCTGATTGGGCATATGGCTTTGCCGAGCTTGGCTGTGAGTTTGAGGAGAAGATAAAAAATAGCAAGCGCATAGCAGTTCCTGGCTGTCATGCAAGTGGCTTTATTGCACTTGTTTACCCACTAATAAAGGCGGGCATTTTACCAAAGGATGCACTTTTAAGCGCACACTCACTAACTGGTTATAGTGGTGGTGGCAAAAAAATGATTGCTGACTACCAAGCAGAAGGAAGAGATAGCCTATTAGATGGTCCAAGACAATATGCGCTTTCACAATCGCATAAGCATATACCGGAAATGACAAAAATCACAGGTCTAAATAATGCACCTGTTTTCTGCCCAATAGTTGGTGATTTTTATTCAGGTATGGAGGTAACTATACCACTTTTCAAATCTCAGCTTATAAATGGTGCTGATGTTGAAAAAATTAAAGAAATTTATAAAAATATATACACAGGTCCAATAGTTTCTTATAACGAAAACGCACATGAGGAGGGCTTTTTGTCCTCTGTAAAGCATCAAGGACTTGATAAAATGAGCATAGAGGTTTATGGCAACGATGAAAGAATAATTCTTGTCGCAAGATACGATAATCTTGGCAAGGGCGCATCAGGCGCAGCCGTTGAGTGCCTAAACATTGTCCTTGGTGAGGACAAAACCAAAAACTTAAGTCTTTAAGGAGATATTATGAAAATTATAAATGGCGGAATTTGTGCTGCAAAAGGCTTCCTTGCAAGTGGTATCCACTCAGGCATACGTAAAAACAAATCAAAAAAGGACCTTGCTTTAATCTACTCAGAATGCAAGGCAACAGCAGCCGCAGTATATACCACAAATAAGGTTAAGGGTGCACCACTAACTGTTACAAAGGAAAATATTAGCGATGGTTATGCACAGGCTATTATTTGTAATAGTGGCAACGCAAACACATGCAACGCAAACGGAATAGAAGTTGCACAAGAAATGTGCACATTACTCGCAAGTGAGCTTAAATTAAGCGCAAATGACATAGTAGTTGCATCAACAGGAGTCATTGGACAACCACTTGATATAACTCCAATTAAAAATGGAATTCCAGCGCTTGTAAATGGACTTGGCAAGGAAAACAGTCAGGATGCTGCTGAGGGCATTATGACAACAGATACAAGACTTAAGGAAATCGCAATTAGCTTTGATATAGATGGTCACGAGTGCAGAATTGGTGGTATTGCAAAGGGCTCAGGCATGATTCATCCAAATATGGCAACAATGCTTGTATTTATAACCACCGACTGTAATATTAGTGCAAAAATGCTTCAAAAGGCGCTTTCGACAGATATTCAAAATACCTTTAATATGGTTAGTGTTGATGGCGATACATCAACAAACGATATGGTAACTATTCTTGCAAATGGTATGGCAGGAAATATCGAGATTAGTGAAGAGGGCGACTCGTTTAATAAGTTTATGAAGGCTTTAAATACCTTGACAATTTACCTTTGTCGTAAAATCGCTGGCGATGGCGAGGGCGCAACAAAGCTCCTTGAGTGTGAGGTAAGTGGAGCATATGACGAATATAATGCAAAGCTTATGGCTAAAAGCGTAATTTGCTCATCACTTGTAAAAAGCGCTATGTTTGGCTCAGATGCAAACTGGGGTCGTGTGCTTTGTGCAATTGGCTACAGTGGAGCTAATGTTGATGTTAATAAGGTATTTGTTTCCTTCGTTTCAAAGAAGGGCGAGATTAGCGTTTGCGAAAATGGAGCAGGCGTTGATTTCTCCGAGGAAAAGGCAAAGGAAATACTCTTAGAGGACGAAATTACAATTAAGATTAACCTCGGTGACGGAGACGGACATGCAGTTGCATGGGGATGTGACCTCACCTATGATTATGTAAAAATTAATGGAGATTACAGAACATAATGGAAAACATTGAACCAATTAAGGTAACTAACCAACAAAGAGCTATAATTCTTACACAAGCTCTCCCTTATATAAGAAAGTATTACGATAAGGTTATAGTTATTAAATATGGCGGAAACGCAATGATAAATGAACAGCTAAAGGAACAGGTAATGGAGGATATCGTTCTTCTACACCTAATCGGCGTAAAGGTTGTTTTAGTTCATGGTGGTGGTCCAGAGATTACCGAAACTCTTAAAAGAATAGGAAAGGAGTCCGTTTTCTTTGAGGGACTTCGCGTAACAGATAAGGAAACTGCTGATGTTGTTCAAATGGTTCTTGCAGGTAAGATAAACAAGAGCCTTGTAAATATGCTTGAAATTAATGGTGGTAAATCTATCGGTATTTCAGGTCTTGACGGACACATGATAAAGGCAGAAATGAAGGATGAGCGCTTAGGCTATGTTGGTAAAATCACAGAGGTTGATGTAACCCCTATTACTGACCTACTTGAAAAGGGCTATATTCCAGTTGTTTCAACTATTGGCTGTGACGACAATGGAAATGTATATAATATAAACGCAGATACAGCTGCTGCATTTATTGCAGGAGAAATGAAGGCTGAAAGACTTATCACTATGACCGACATAGAGGGTATTTTAAGGGATAAAAACGACCCACACTCTATAATTGCCGAGATAGATATTAAGGGATGCCAAAAGCTCTTTGAAACAGGCGTGATTAGTGGTGGCATGATACCAAAGGTTGAGTGTTGTATTGATGCAATTCATAAGGGTGTTGAAAGGGTTACAATTCTTGACGGACGCGTTCCACACGCACTTCTTATTGAAACTCTAACCGAAGAAGGAGCCGGCACAATGGTAGTGGCGGATATGGACAAAAATGAATAGCTTTAAACAAAAGGACCAGGAATATATTGCAAACACCTATGCGCGCTTTGATATTGAAATATCACATGGTAAGGGTGCATATGTTTACGATATATACGGAAATGAATATATTGACCTTGCCTCGGGAATTGCTGCAAATACCTTAGGCATTGCAGATAGTGAGTGGGTAGAGGCTGTATATAATCAGCTTAAAATGTGTCAGCACACATCTAACCTTTATTACTCTGAGCCATGTGCAACTCTTGCAGAAATTCTTAGCAAGCGTACAGGCGCAAAAAAGGTTTTCTTTGGCAACTCAGGTGCTGAGGCAAATGAGTGCGCTATTAAGGTTGCAAGACTTTGGGGCGCAGAAAACAAGGGGGAAGAATATTACAATATAATCACTCTCAAAAATAGCTTTCACGGAAGAACAATAACTACACTTGCCGCGACTGGACAAGATGTTTTCCATAAGTATTTTAATCCTTTAACTGAGGGATTTTTGTATGGCGAGGCAAATAATCTTGAAAGCATAGAGAAATTGCTCAAGGAAAACAAATGCTGTGCTGTTATGATGGAGCTTGTTCAAGGAGAAGGTGGAGTTTTGGCTCTTGACCGCGATTTTGCCGAGGGCGTGTCTGAATTATGCAAAAAGTATAATGTTTTATTAGTGCTTGATGAGGTTCAAACAGGTAATGGCAGAAGTGGTGAATTATACGCATATCAAGTATATGGATTATCTCCTGATGTAGTAACAACAGCTAAAGGACTCGGTGGTGGACTTCCTATCGGTGCATGTATGATGTATGAAGCAACAAAGGATGTATTAAAGCCGTCTCTTCATGGCTCAACCTTTGGTGGAAACCCTATTGCCTGTGCATCGGCTGTACACGTTTTAAATCGCATAGACGATAAATTACTTAACGAGGTTAAGGAAAAATCAGCCTATATATTTAGTACCCTAAATGGCGCTGACGGAATTAAGTCAGTTAGTGGTCTTGGTCTTATGATAGGCATAGAAACCGAGGGGGACGTGTCTGTAATTCTAAAAAAATGTATGGAGAAAGGCATCCTCCCAATTAAAGCAAAAAACAAGCTAAGGCTTTTGCCTGCCCTTAATATTCCTATGGAGCTATTAGTTAAATCCGTAGAAATAATAAAGGAAGTAGCTAAAAACAATAAATAACCCCAAAAAGGAGAAAAGTATGAGCTTTTTAAAGGGAAGGGACTTCTTAAAGCTTCTTGATTTTACATCAGAGGAAATAGAAGGACTTATAAATTTAGCAAGTGAATTAAAAGAAAAAAAGAAAAATGGTACCCCACACGAGTACCTTAAAGGAAAAAATATTGCATTAATTTTTGAAAAAACAAGCACACGTACAAGGTGTAGCTTTGAGGTTGCCGCACACGACCTTGGTATGGGTGTTACTTACCTTGATCCAACAGGCTCACAAATTGGTAAAAAAGAATCAATAGCTGATACCGCACGTGTTCTTTCTTCAATTTATGATGGAATAGAATATCGTGGTTATGGACAGGAAATTGTTGAGGAGCTTGCAAAATTTTCAAAGGTTCCAGTTTGGAACGGCTTAACTAATGAATTCCACCCAACACAAATCCTTGCTGACTTTTTAACTATTAAGGAGCGCTTTGGCAAATTAAAGGGAATAAAGCTTGTTTATATGGGTGATGCTCGTTATAATATGGGCAACTCACTAATGGTTGGTGCTGCTAAAATGGGACTTGATTTCGTTGCATGTGCACCTAAAAAGTATTTTCCAGATGAAAAGCTCGTTTCAGCATGCAAGGAAATTGCATCAAAAACAGGTGCAACTATAACTCTTGAAGAGGACCCGATGGTTGCAACTAAGGGCGCTGATGTAATTTATACTGACGTTTGGGTTTCAATGGGAGAACCAACTGAGGTATGGCAAGAAAGAATTAATGACCTCTCAGCTTACCAAGTAAACAAAAAGCTTATGCAAAATGCAAAGGAAAGTGCTGTATTTATGCACTGCCTACCAGCCTTCCACGATATGAAAACTGTAATCGGTCGCGAAATGGGTGAGAAATTTGGCAGATGCGATATGGAGGTAACAGACGAGGTGTTCGAGAGTGAACAGTCAATCGTTTTCCAAGAGGCTGAAAATCGTATGCATACTATTAAGGCAGTAATGCTTGCAACTTTATAACTAAAAAATCAAGTCGAAAGACTTGATTTTTTTCTTTATATGTAACCTTTTAAGTGTAGATTTCGTCTAATTAAGTGAAAGGCGGTGAAAAGTATGAAAAAAACAATTGTTGCTTTAATATCACTCATGTGCTTATTTATTCTTGTTTCCTGTAATAAAGAAAACAAGATTCCCAAGGGTGAGCATACATTGACCGTGGAGGATGAAAGCATATTATATGAGCCATTAAAGGAAACATATAAGTCAGGTGAAAAAATAATTGTTAAAACTCATACTATATGCGATGCTACTGTGAGTGTTACGCTTAATGGCGAAAAGGAACTAAAAAAAGAATTTTGTAAGGACGAAAATAACAATTACTATTATAAATGGGAATTTATAATGCCAGACAAGGACTCGATTTTAGAATTTCAATATCACTCAGGGATGGATGATATATATTACGAGATAACACTTGTGGATGACGAGGGACTTGTGATAAATAGTTTACCAAGCATAGTAGCTGGCTCTGATACACTTGAAATTCATACATCGCGTCTTGATGTCGAATTTGCAACTACACCTTCAATTGATATAGAAGAATATAAGACAATTAAAAATCAAAAAGGTGAGGTTTTATACTACTCATGGAGCTTTGTAATGCCCGAATCTGATTTAAAAATTGAAGCGCACACCACGATGTATGAGCCAACGCTTTGGCACTTCGATTTTTATAATAATACTGGTGTCGATAATATGTTTATAGCAAATTATGAGCAAGAGTATTGCGCTGGCGATATAATTAAAATAGAGATTAACAGTGATGCCCTAATAGAAGACCATGGGATAATACTAAAATCAAATGGTATTTTAATAGAAAATGAGAGCTATGAGTGGAAAATAGTAATGCCCGATCATGACCTAAGAATAGACGCATATTTAATTAATGCATCCTTTGGAGAAACTTGGAAATATCTTAATGTAATAGATGAAGAAAACCTTTTATCTAAAGTTGCGGACGGGTATTACCAAGTTGGTAAAAATGTCGTATTATATTCTGATTATGCGCTTGAAATAAGTGATGAAAACGGAAATGTAATAAATTGTCTAATTGATGAAGGTGAAGGAATTTGTGAGTATATTTATACCTTTGAAATGATAGATAAAGACCTAAGTATATTTATAAATATTTTTGAAAATTAATTATTGTGAGAAAATAAAAAAGGAGCAAATTGCTCCTTTTTTTATAGCTTTTTCTTTTTTATAGCTTCCCAATATGCTTTTGCTGCTTGCTCAGTTTTATTCTCACCGAAGCTATAATATTTTGCATTTTTTATATCGTTTGGTAAATACTGTTGCTCGACCCAGTCATTTGGAAAATCGTGTGGGTAAATGTAACCATTAAAAAGTGGCGCCTCAAGATGCTTAGGTATTGTTCCACCCTTTCCCATTTTTATATCTTGACTTGCCTTATCAATTGCTAAATATGCAGTATTTGATTTTGGGGCAGTTGCAAGCATGATAGCACAATTAGCAAGAGGAATTCTTGCCTCTGGTAAACCAAGAGCCTTTGCACTTTCGCAAAGAGCATATGTAATCTGTGCTGCCTGTGGGTAAGCAAGACCTATGTCCTCACTGGCGATAACTAAAAGTCTTCTAATAGGGGATAAAATATCGCCACCCTCAAGTAGCTTGGAAAGATAGAAAACCGCAGCATCAGGATCAGAGCCTCTTATTGATTTTTGTAGTCCTGAGAGCAAATTATAATGAACATCAGAGTCCTTATCAAAAAGTCCCGCTGAAACCGAAGGGATAAACTCTTTTGCAACCTCAATGGAAATTTCATTTTCACTTGCGTAATAAGCGCCCTCAAAAAGAGTAAGCGCGTGCCTAACATCACCATGTGCACAGGAGGCTAAAAATTCAAGTGCATCACTATCTGCCACCTTTGAAAGACCATTCTCATTATTAAGCTCACAAAGAGCACGATTTAAAACAGGTACAATATCTTTTGCGTTCACTGATTTAAATTCAAAAACAGAGCAACGAGAAATTAAAGCATCGTAAATATAAAAGTAAGGATTTTCAGTAGTGGATGCAATTAATGTAACGCGTCCGTCCTCAATATACTCAAGTAAGGATTGCTGTTGCTTTTTATTGAAATATTGAATTTCATCAAGATACAATAAAATACCACTTTGATTGAAAACCCCATCAGCACTTGAAATAACCTCTTTAACATCGGAAAGAGAAGCGGTTGTAGCATTTAGCTTGAAAAGCTGCATACCGGAATTCTTAGCGATAATATTAGCGACAGTTGTTTTTCCAGTACCAGGAGGGCCAAAGAAAATCATATTGGAAACTCGTCCAGCTAAAAGCATACGGCGAATTACACCGCGAGATGAAATTAAATGCTCTTGACCAGCAATTTCTTCAAAGCAAACAGGGCGTAAGCGCTCAGCTAAAGGTGTGTTGCTCATATGACCTCCTAATGAAAAATAGTATAGAGTTATTTTATCATATAAGAGATAAAAAATCAATATAATATTAAAAACCCAAGTGAGGAAATAGAGTAAAATATGAAATTTTCTATCAATAATAAAAAGCATTGTGAGGAAATAAATAGAAATGAAAAAATAAAGGGAATAGCTAAAATTTCTGTCTTTGTTTTTTCAATGTGTGCACTTACTTTGATTTTGTTTTTTGGTGCAATTGAGGGAGTAGGCAAAATAGAGTATGGCGAAAATAGCGAATATCAAGAGGTGTTTAAGGACCTTGAGATATATGATTTTTTAGAGCTCGATGAATGCGAAAATGAAAAAACAAGTGGAGAAGTGTCTGAATTTGATAATTTAGGAACGAAAATAGGTGAGTAAATGGGCTTACTTTTAGATAAGCTCTCTTTCTTTTCTGTTGTACTGACTGTATTTAGCATTTCTGCCTCGCCGCACCCATTGATTTTAATATTAGTTTATTTGATTCATGAGCTTGGTCACTTGTTTTTTGCAAAGATATTAGGTGCAAAAATTAAGAAATTCACAATAGGCGCTTTTCACTTAAGCATGTCATATGATTGCTCTTATATTTCTTATGTAAAGGAAGCACTTGTGTGCCTTGGTGGAATTATATTTAATGTTGTATCAGCAATGTTTGTCTTGCTTTTTCCCTTTCTTAATGGGGAAAAATCAGATTTCTTTGTTCTTTGTAGCCTTGCACTTGCACTAATGAATTTATACCCAGCAAAAATTTTAGATGGTGGGGGATTGCTCCTTTCTATGCTTTCCATATTTACAACAAAAGAAAAAGCAGACAAAATAAGCGGGGGAGTGTCTGCTTTTGCAATAATTTTAATTTGGCTCATATCCGTTTATTTCCTTTTGGTTTTTAACTCAAGCTTTTCACTTTTTGTTATTTCTGTCGCACTTTTGATGGAGCTGTGTTTCTCAATAAATACCTAAAATTTACCATCAGCCAAACCCTTATGCCACAAGGATTTGGCTCGTTTTTTTCTCATATTAAAAAAATATATATTTTTTTGCCCCTAACTATTGCACAATTATAAAATATCTGCTATAATGCAATTGATTTACTATTTTTGGCGAATAAAGAAGATATTTGTCTTGTAAATCAAATCTATGAAAGAACGGGGAGAGAAATGAGCGAAAAAAAGATCCTTGAGCCAAAGGGTGAAGCAATACCTGAAAGCGAAGAAAATGCTCGTTCAAAAAAGATTGTGCAACTAATTAACGTTGCAAAATCATTTGATGGTGAGATAATTCTTGACCATATTAATTTGGATGTTTATGAGAAGGAGTTTATTACACTTCTTGGTCCATCTGGTTGTGGTAAAACTACAACTCTTCGTATTATAGCAGGTTTTGTGACACCGGATACAGGTGATGTGCTTTTTGAGGATGCAAGAATTAATGATGTTCCACCTCATAAGCGTCATGTCAATACTGTTTTCCAAAAGTATGCGTTATTTCCGCATCTCAATGTTTATGAGAACATTGCTTTTGCTCTTCGATTGAAGAAGGTTAAAGAAGAAGAAATTTATAATCGCGTAGAGGAGATGCTTGCTATGGTTAACCTACGCGGATTTGAAAAGAAGGATGTTAATTTACTTTCTGGTGGTCAGCAGCAGCGTGTTGCTATTGCCCGTGCATTAATTAACAAGCCTAAGGTTCTTTTGCTTGATGAGCCACTCGGTGCACTTGACTTGAAGCTCCGTAAGGACATGCAAAATGAGCTTAAAAATATTCAGAGAAAAACAGGTATTACATTTGTATATGTTACTCACGATCAGGAGGAGGCACTTTCCATGTCTGATACCGTTGTCGTAATGGCAGATGGAAAGATTCAGCAAATAGGCACTCCAACTGATATCTATAATGAGCCAGAAAACGCTTTTGTTGCTGATTTTATTGGTGAGAGTAATATCATTGATGGCGTAATGCTTGATGACTATAAAGTAAGATTCTCCGGCCACGAATTTGATTGTCTTGATAAGGGCTTTGCAAGAAACGAGGCAGTTGACGTAGTAGTAAGACCTGAGGACGTTGATGTAGTGCCACTTGATAAGGGTATGCTAAAGGGCGTTGTTACCTCTGTTACCTTTAAGGGTGTTCACTACGAAATTATTGTAAGCATTAAGGACTTCAAGTGGATGATTCAATCAACTGACTACGTTAGCGTAGGGCAAGAGATTGGTGTTTACGTAGAGCCTGATGCAATACATATTATGAAAAAATCCGAATATTCTAATATGTTCGGTGACTACTCATCCTTTAGTGACGAGCTTGAACATCTTTCAGATGCCAGCGAGGAGGAAGAGTAAAGAAAATGACAAAAAAGAATAATATTCTCAAGCAAGCGGCGGCTTATCCACACATTGTGTGGTCGGTGTTGTTTATAGTAGCCCCATTATTGTTTGTGGCATATTATGCTTTTACAAATAAAGAGGGTAAATTCTCCTTTTCAAATATAGCGAGCTTAGCACAGCCTGCATATTTAGAAGTGTTTTTACGCTCTGTATGCTTTGCTTTCTTAGCAACAGTTATTTGCTTTGTAATTGCATATCCCGTAGCATACTTTATATCAAGAACAAGCCAAAAAACACAAAAAATTCTTGTTATGCTTGTTATGCTTCCACAATGGCTAAACTTCTTAATTAGAACATATTCTTGGATGGCTATTTTGGAGGATACGGGAATTATTAACTCTATTTTAGGGTTAGTAGATATTGAGCTACATATGATAAACACGCCAGGCGCTGTAATTCTTGGTATGGTATATAACTTTTTACCATATATGATTATACCAATTCACTCCTCAATGACTAAAATAGACCCAAGGGTTCTTGAGGCGGCAGCTGACCTTGGATGTAGCCCCTTAAAGGTTGTGACTAAGGTTGTTTTCCCACTCAGCTTATCTGGTATAATTTCAGGTATAACTATGGTATTTGTACCATCAATTAGCACTTTCTATATTTCACAAAAGCTCGGTGGTGGTAACTTCGATTTAATTGGTGACTCAATTGAAAGACAGTTCCAAACACAATATGACTACAATATGGGCGCGGCAATGTCCTTTGTCCTTATGATTTTGATAATAGTTTCAATGGCTATTATGAACAAATACTCTGATGATGACGGAGGAGTAATTGTATGACAAAGAGAAAGTTTAATTACCGTACCCTGTGTATAATTTTAACCTTTATTTTCCTATATATGCCTATAGGAGTTTTGGTGCTTTATTCGTTCAACTCTGGCGATAGCACAGCATTATTTAAGGGATTTTCCTTTAGATGGTACAAGGAGCTATTTACAGATACCGCAACATTAAATGCACTTAAAAATACACTCATTTTGGCGGTGCTTTCCTCACTTATATCTACCATCATAGGCACAGCGGCAGCATATGGCATTTCCAAAATGAAAAACAAATATATAAAAAATCTAACTATGTCCGCTACACAAATTCCTATGATAAATCCGGAAATTGTAACGGGTATATCTATGATGCTTCTTTTCGTATTTGTTGCAAATATTTTGAAGACAAGCTCTTTTAATGGATTTTGGACAGTGCTTATTGCACACATTACCTTTAATTTACCATATGTAATACTTTTGGTACTACCAAAGTTCAAGGAAATGGACAAAAGCCTGCCAGAGGCAGCACAGGACCTTGGATGCACTCCATTCAAGTCATTTTTCAAGGTTGAGCTTCCAGCAATTATGCCTGGTATTATTGCCGGATTTATAATGGCATTTACTTTGTCAATTGATGACTTTGTAATTAGCTATTTTACAACAGGTAGTGGCTTTGAAACATTGCCAATTAGAATTTATTCAATGACTAAAAAGCGCGTAACCCCTGATATGTACGCACTTTCAACCCTTATTTTTGTTACTATATTAGTTCTTCTTTTAGTTTCAAATCTTGCCGAGGGCAAAAACAAAATTGAGCTTTCAAAGAAGGCTAAAAAGATAATAAAAATCGTAGGTGGTAGTCTTCTTGGTACTGTTGCCACGGCAATAATAGTTCTACTTTGCATTAATGCTAGCACAAGGACAATAACCGTTAATGTTTACAACTGGGGTGAATATATTTCCGATGGTGGAGATGATACTCTTGATGTAAACAAGGAATTTGAAAAGTGGGCTGCAGAAAAATGGAAAGCGGAAAACAATGGCGAAAAGGTAAGAGTACAGGTAAACTATACTACTTACGCAAGTAATGAGGACCTTTATTCAAAGCTTGCAAATGGTGCAGGTGGCTATGATGTAATAATTCCATCTGACTATATGCTCGAAAAAATGAAGGCGGAGGGACTATTACAGCCTCTTAACACAAATCAAATTTCAAATCTAAAATATATCAATTCTCAATTTGAGAATATGTTTGTTTACCAAAAGCAAGATAACCCAGAAGAAACTGACAGATATGGCGTTCCTTACACCTATGGTGTAATCGGTATTGTTTATAACTATGAGGAGCTAAAGAAAAATGCCCCTAAAATGCACGATTACATCGAAAAAGGTACTCCTGGCTGGGAGGTAATGTTTGGAGTTCCAAAGCGTGATTCAAATGGTAGCTTTGTATATGACGCAAACGGCAAAATGATACTCGATATGGAAAACGAAGAAAATAGAATAATCAATGAGGCGTATTTAGAAGTCAAAGGACAAATTCTTCAGTTTAACAACCCACGTGATGCATTTGGTGTAGCTATGTATTATCTTGACATAGATGTAAACAACCCTTCCAAAGAGGATTGGAAGGCTCTTTATGGTCTTTTAGCAATGCAAAAGGACTATGTTCAAGGCTATGTTATGGATGAAATCTATAATAAGATGGAAAAGGGAGAGGCATGGATAGCTGCTTATTATGCAGGTGACTGCTTATCTATGATAGGCGAAAACGATGATCTTTCCTTCTTCTATCCACAAAACCTTGATGAAAACGGTGAATATGAGTACAGAACAAACATCTTTGCTGATGCAATGTGTATTCCTGCCAGTGAAGACAGAAGTGAGGATTCCTTAACGCTTGCTCACTGGTACATCGATTATATGATGGAGCCATATATTGCATATGCAAACGCAGAGTACATTTACTATGGCTGTCCATATGATTATTCATCAAACCCTGAATATGAAGTATATACATTTGCCTACGAAATAAATATGGGCAAATATAAACTAAAGCTTGATAGTCAGGATAACCCAATTATAGTAAATGACGAGTATGTTCCTGTTCTTGATGAAAATGGTAATTTGATTGAGGATGAAGAGGGCGATTACTTTGTAATCTATAATGAGGAATTTGAAAACGACCTTGAAAATATGTTTGCTAAATACCAATATAAGGATTTAACAGACGTAAAGGTTGACTATCAAGGTAACAAGCTTGAAAAGTCACAGCTCACTATTCTAAATGAAAAGTGGGAAAACTTAAAAATTGAGTCAGCATCAATGGTCGAAATCTATATAATTTGTGCAGTAATTGCAGCAGGTATAATTGCCTTTATTGTATATGTACAGGTTAAGAAGAGAAGACAAAGAAGGTTTTATTGGGCAAATGTGCCAACACCAACAGCAAAGAAAAAGGAAACGCTAAACCCTGACCTTTCAGAGACTACTCAAATCGCTCTTGAAAAATCTAAAAAACGTGATAAATAATTAAAATTTAGACACGTTATGGGCAAAAATTAAAGCCACGGGAAATTCCCGTGGCTTTTTTATTCTTCATTTTGTGTGGCTTCTTTTTTTAAATCTTTGCGTCTTTTTTTCTCTTCATTGTCAATTAAATCGGGATGAAACCCATCAATTTCACCACGTTGAATTGCCCCCATAATTCTATGATAAAGACCTCTATGCTCATTATCAAAGGTAGCTAAATATTCCTTCATTTTTGCGCGTTCAGTGTTTCCGTCAGCGGGGCACTTAACCTCCACAATTGGAAGAAGAGCACTTTTTGCAAAGCTTTTAATCTCCTTTTCAGGCGTATATATAAGAGGTCTTATCATTGTTAAATCCTTACGAGAAAGATATGTAACTGGTCTAAATGCACCAATTCTGCCCTCAAAGAAAAGATTTAGCATAAAGGTTTCAACAACATCATCGTAATGGTGACCAAGTGCAAGCTTGTTGCAGCCAAGCTCCTTACAAGCATCGTGAAGCGCGCCACGCCTCATTCTTGAGCAAAGAGAACAAGGGGAGGCTTCCTTACGCACATCAAAAATAATCTCGTAAATTCGCGTCTTAACTACGCGATACTCTATCTCTAATTCTTGACACAGGGTCGCTATTTCTGAAAAATCCATACCCTCAATACCCATATCAATAGTGAGCGCAATGATAGTATAATTAATGCCTAAAACACGCTTTAATTTTGCAAGGGCACAAAGTAAGGCAAGTGAGTCCTTGCCACCAGAAACACCAACAGCAATTTTGTCACCCTCGACAATCATTGAATATTCCTCAACTGCCTTTCTTGTATGGCTAAGAATCCTTTCGATGGTTTTAAATTCCTTCATTTTAACCTCTTTTTCAAAAATGCATAATATATAGTAAAACAAATTTTTGGGGGAATTATGGCTATAAAAATTTACATAGACCAAGGTCACAATCCAAATCCACCAAACACAGGTGCAGAGGGAAATGGACTAAGGGAGCAAGACATAACCTATGAGGTAGGTATAAGACTTGCAGAACTACTAAGACAAAATGGAAATTTTGAGGTGCGCCTTTCACGACCAACACGCGAAACTCAGCTTGGCACATCAAATGCATCAAGCCTACGTGTGAGAGTAAATGATGCCAATTCGTGGGGGGCAAATTATTTTGTTAGCATACATACAAACGCATCAGTACAGTCAAGTGCAAATGGTACTGAGGTGCTTGTATATTCACAG
>JAZOCP010000215.1:0-3365 GCA_045596585.1 Eubacteriales bacterium | reverse complement strand
CTTACCGTGATGGTATGGGGCTAAGTGGCATTAACCTTTGCGCACTCAACAATCACGCAAGTGGTGTTGCAAACAATATTATGATGGCGCTTTATAAATTAGCTCACAAGGGCACATTTGCGCACGGTTGCCTACACCACGTGAAGTATCCTATTTCTGAAGACATCCCAGAAGGCATGGACCTTGTAACTCAGTACAAGGAAATGATGGAAATTGGCTTTGACGGAATTAAGCTAATCGAGGGCAAGCCTACCTGCTTAAAGCCTCTTGGTGGTACACTTTTGTTCCCAACGCTTGACAAGTTTTTCTGCGAGGCAGAAAGGGATAGCACACATATCGTCTTTCACGTAAACGACCCTGACGAGTTTTGGGACTATGATTTAGCGCCACAGTGGTGCAAGGACACAGGCTGGTTTTATGGCGACGGCACATATCCTGATTTCAAGGTTGTGGTTAAGGAAATTGAAACAATTTTAAATAAGTACCCAAAATTAAATGTTACCTTTGCGCACTTTTTCTTCTATGCAAAGTATCCAGACAAATTAGAGGCTATGTTCAAAAAATACGAAAATATGGCAGTTGACATTACCCCTGGCACTGAAATGTATTTTGCATTTGAGGACAAGCACGATTTTTATGTTGACTTCTTTAAAAAATATTCAGATAGAATTTTAGTGGGCACAGATGCAACCTTCCCTTGGGAGTGCAAGGGACACGCTTGGTGCATTGATAGACTTTACCACTTTATTGCAACCGACAAGGTGCAAATGGCTTTTGATGACAGAAACCTAACTGGACTTAACCTAAGTGGTAAGGACAAGGAAAATATTCTTTATGCTAACTTTGAGCGCCGTGTGGGAAGTGACAAGCCAAAGGAAATAAACAAGGAAAAATTACTTGCTTATTTTGAAAAATACAAGTGTCTCTTTAAAGAGGGCGAGCTTGAAGAATTACAGCCACTTGTAGATAAATATTTGAGATAATTATGAAAATACCATACATAAGTAGTGAGTGGCGCGTGCTTTTACGCCCACAAATAAATGGTAAATACATAAATGACCACTGTGTGTTTAAAGCACATGATGGAAAATATCATCTTTTTGGAATAACCAGCTTTGAGGGTGGGGCGCCAAAGGAAAGATACTTTGTGCATGGCACTACCCCATCGCTTGACTCTGAAATGACTGAGGAGTGGGCACGTGCAATTGACCGTGGCACTCTTGCTTGGGCGCCTTGTGTTGTAAGGACCGAGGGAGATTTTTACTATATGCTTTATGGTCCGTCACCTACCTCGCTTGCAGTTTCATTTGACCTATATGAGTGGTGCAACCATACTGTAACTCTTAATAACGAGCCACTATTCTCTGCCCATCGTGACCATTTTGTTTTAAGGCTTGATAATGGCACGTACCTTATGTATATAGTAGGCACCAAGGACAAAAAAAGCTGTGTTTCACTTTTTAAATCTATTGATTTAATAACTTGGGATTTCTGTGGCTACGCAATGACAAGTGGTAAGGACGCACCACTGAACCCTGCTTGGGGAGCGATGGAATCTCCATTTGTTTTAAAAAAGGACGGGCTTTACTACCTATTTCTAACCTACACTGACTGTAGGCGAGAAAACTATCACGATACATTAGTTTTTGTATCAAGTGACCCTTATAATTTTGGTGAGTATAATGGTGAAAACGGTGGGGCAATACCTGTAACAAAGCTACACGCACACGCACCCGAAATTATTGAAGAAAATGGAAAATATTATATAACAACCTGTGGTTGGCTTAACTACGACACACCTAATGAGGGCTGTGCATCTATTGCACACTTAGACTGGAAGGAGATTTAACTATGTTTTATATTGGATCAGCTTACTACCCAGAGCTTTGGGACAAGGAAGAAATTTTAAAGGATGTAGATAGGATGAAAAGCCTAGGCTTAAACACCGTGCGCATTGGCGAATTTGCCTGGAGCACTATGGAAAAGACCGAGGGAGTGTACGATTTTAGCCTTTTTAAGTACGCAATGGACGTTATGTACGAAAACGGAATTTATACAGTTTTATGTACCCCTTCCTGTACTCCACCACGCTGGGTATTTAAAAAATATCCTGACCTTATGAGAGTAAGATATAACAACTATGATAATGTAAGAGTTGAAGTTCACTCACGCTGTCACCCTTGTAAAACACATAAGGGTATAAGGGAGCTTAACTATAAAATTGCAAAGGAAATGTCACGAGCACTTGGCTCTCATCCTGGTCTTATCGGTTGGCAAATAGATAACGAGATTTACCCTTATGATTTTGGTTGCTTTTGTGATAGGTGCTTAAATGAGTTCCGCGTTTACCTAAAGGACAAGTATGGCACTATTGAAAATCTAAATAAAAAGTGGGTTATGAACCGTTGGTCACTTGACTTTAATTCATTTGATGAGGTCACAGCCCCTGCACCACAGTCTTGGGAGCACCCTTCTCACGCGGTTGAATGGTGGAGATTTCAATGTCAGCTTGTAAAAACATATGTTTGGGAGCAGGCAGAGGCAATCCGTGAATTTTCAAATGCGCCTATTGGCACAGATATGATGATGGACAATGCACTTAGCTACAATAATATGAACAAAAAGCTTGATGTTGTTCAGCACAACCACTATGATAGCTCAAATGAGCTATATAGAACCTTTATGAACTACGACTTTTATCGTACACTAAAGGAAAAACCATTCTGGGTAACTGAAACTCAGCCTGGCTATAATGGCTCATATGCTGCATATAATGGCTACCGTTCAAACGGACACAACTACATAAACTCACTTGCCCCTATTGTTCAAGGCGGAGAGATGAATCTATATTGGCTCTTTAGATGCCACCCAGCAGGACACGAAATTGGTCACGGTGCTGTTTATTCAAGCGCTGGTGTGCCCTCACCTATTGCGCCATCAATAAAGAAAATTGCCGATACACTTGAAAAGTGCAAGGACTTTTTAGAGGACTCAAGGGTTAAGTCAAAAATTGCACTTACATATTCCTCAACTGCGGTTAAAAACTTTATGTTTGCACCGATTATTAATCATCTTGACGACCACGACCATTCATTTAGACCTGTGCTTGGTGATTACTTCTATGATGCGTTCAGACACTATAATGTTGACGTTATTGAAACCGACAAGGACTTAGATGATTACGAGGTTATAGTCGCGCCTCTTCTTTGTTGCTTTGAGGACAATGATTTTGGCGCAAGAATTAAAAAATGGGTTGAAAATGGTGGTACACTTATTGCCGGTCCATATAGCGATATTATGACTGACTATGCTGCTAAGCACACAAACAAGACCTACCCAACGCTTGAGTCCCTTGGTGGCGTAAG
>JAZOCP010000214.1:0-4071 GCA_045596585.1 Eubacteriales bacterium | reverse complement strand
ATGCCCGAAAATGAAAAACCTATGTAAAACCCAATTGCCCCATGAAAATGGTCTTGCACCTACCCTTGTGTCATTAGTGATAGGGTCTTTTATTTGCTACGCAAAAATAAAAGGGAGGCAAATTGCCTCCCTAAATTTATGTATTTTAGTTTTCCATTCTTTTGCGTAGGCTTAACACCTTTACAATAATAGGTGAGAAAACCACACAGAGAATAAGCTCGAAAATAAAGTTTGCAATAACAATTCCCCAGAAGAAGACAATTGTTGCAACAAAGCCCTTTTGCTCGCCATTTGTAATTTGTGCAAGGTTGTCCCAAAGCATAGTGATTGAGCCAAATAGGAAAATACCTGTGTTTATAATAGGACAAAGAATAGCTGCCACAACTGCTGCTACAATATCGTTTAATTTTGAAAGTAGCTTGTAAGCAACTGAAGAGATTAATGCACAGAAGGTACCCTTTAACATTACAATTGTAACTGTTGCAAATGGGTCATATGAAATAAGCATAGCTGTAAAAGGACTACTTGGAGCAGTAACAAGCACAACAAGTGAAAATACAATTCCAAGAAGAGTGCCTACAATAGGACCACATAGACAACCACCAATTATAATTGGTACAAGCGCAACAGCACCCGCGAATGGACCAAAAACGTTTGGAAACAAAGTAGCAAGCGTTTGTGTCACGATTACAAGTGCGGTCATAAGTGCACTAAGAACTAATGTTTTGGTTGACCAAAATTTTTTTGTTTGTTTCATAAATACCTCCGCTATCGCCCCCCTGAAACGTAGGTGGTGCAATGCAATTTTATTTTGTCACAGTGCTTCCACTATGTAACAATCATTTGTTTTTTTGATAGATAATGTTAAGACCCTTTAAAACTAAGTGCCTGTCAAGAGTCATTTCATGCTTACAATGTGGAATAATCGTTGAGGCAAGACCACCAGTCACAATAACAGGAAGAGAAGAGCCATATTCCGCATTTATTCTATCTATCATGCCATCAATTAAGCTGGCGTTACCAAAAACAACACCACTTTTCATACAGTCAATTGTATTTTTACCAATAACTACGTTTGGTGCGCTAAGGTCAATTTTAGGGAGCTGTGCAGTACGCTCGGAAAGAGCATTTAAGCCCATTAATACACCTGGAATAATAGAAACGCCGATAAATGCGCCCTTGTCGTTTATTACCATCATTTTTGTAGCAGTGCCAATATCGACAATTAAAGCAGGTGAGGAATAAAGCACACTTGTCGCAACACAGGCAGAAATTAGGTCTGCACCAACGGATGCGGGGTTGTCACATAAAATTCCTATGCCGGTTTTAATTCCAGGGCCAACTAAAAGAGGGTCAACACCATAAATTAGCCTTACAGCCTTTTTAATAACACGGTTAAGTGGTGGCACAACTGAAGAAATAATCGCGCCCTTTACCTCTTTTTTCTGAACATTATGAAGGTCAAGAATGTTTAAAATATTGCTTGCATACTCATCACTTGTGCGTGTGGTGTCTGTTGCCATACGCGCAACAAACTTAAGCTCATTTTCAATAAATCCACCAAAGATAATGTTTGAGTTGCCAATATCAATAGTTAAAATCATATCTATTCCTCCTTTGCCCCTTAATGGAAATTATTTTAGCATAAGTTTAACTGTTTGTCAAGTATATCATTTTTATTAAAAATGGGGGTTGTATTTAAAAGAGACGTGTGCTACAATGTATGTGATTTTATGCTTGGTAAGAATTTGATAAAAAAATTGCTATAAATACATGTCTTATGGCTTATTTGTCCCACTTTCGTCAGGCATCTAAGGAGGAAATATAATGGAAAAGGCTTATAAAAGAAGTCGCGCCCTTTATATAGTTGAGGCAGGACTTGAATATTTAATTTCCATACTGTTTGCAGAATCATTTTTGCCAAGACTAACAGGACAAGATGGCTTAAACCTTTCTGACTCCGTGCGTGGTATTGTTTCCTCTATTATTACACTTGGCTGTGTCTTTCAGCTAATTGCTATGCTACTTCGCCGAGGTAGGGCAAAGCCACTTGTTTTAACCCTTAGTATAGCTAATCAGCTAATCTTTATGATGCTATATGTAATCCCAGTCTTTAATGCTTCAATAGATGCAAAAAGAGTAATCTTTATTGTTGGTATTTTACTTGCATACCTGCTTTATTACATAGCTCACCCACAAAAAATCAACTGGCTAATGTCACTGGTTGATGATGATAAAAGGGGAAAATTCACCGCTAAAAAGGAAATAATCTCGCTTGTAATGGGTATGGTATTTTCCGTTGTAATGGGCTCAGTAATTGATAAATTACAAGCAAAGGGTGAGCATAATAATGCGTTTTTAACCCTTGCAATTACCGTTTTTGTCTTAATGGTTTTACACTCCTTAACTATGATTTTCTCGGTTGAAAAATCTCAACCAAAGCCAAAAGAGGATTTAGGGCGAGAGTTTTTTGCTACCTTTAAAAATAAAGGTGTAATAATGGTGTCAATTGTATTTGTGCTATGGAATATTGCCACCTGCTCCTCAAAGCCATTTTATGGCTCATTTATGGAAAACGCGCACGAGCTTGATTTTAATGCAACCTTCCTTGCAATTTTATCAATTATATCAGCTGTGGCAAGGGTAATTGCCTCAATTATTTTTGGTATAATAGCGGACAAAAAGTCCTTTGCAAAAACTATTACAGTTGCATTTTTAATAGCGGGGGCAAGCTTTTTTGTAATAACCCTTGCAACCCCTCAAAATGGTATGGTAATGTTCATTTTACACTACGCTTTATATGGTATTGCAATGGCAGGAATAAACAGTGCGCTAATTAATCTCTGCTACGACTATGCACCAACGGAAAAAAGGGTAGGGGCGCTTGCAGTTACACAGGCACTTTCTGGCGTGGTCGGCTTTTTAACCACAACAGTAGTTAGCCTCTTAGTTGATAAAATTCAAGCAAATGGCAACCATTTTTTAGGCATGGGCGTGTATGCCCAACAGGTCGTTTCTGTAATTGGCGTTGTCTTTTCCGTCCTTGCCTCACTTTATGTCCTAATTTTCCTTGCAAAAAAGCCTAAGGCAAAGGAAAACAAAGAAGAAAAAGAAAGGAGCATCGTTTGATGCTCTTTTTTGCTTAAAATAAACTATTGTTTTTTTAGTGAAATATGGTATAATGGTCTTATAGTATATCTAAGGAGAGAGAAAATGGGTACAGGTAAGAAAATATCATTAATTCTTTGCATATTATTATCACTTTTAGCAGTAATTACATTGTCCTCTTGTGGAGAAGATGATGTAGATAGCAAATGTGAGCACAACTATTATGACGGAAAATGTGCTGATTGCGGGGTGGAGCTGTCAAAAGGATTTGCATTTATACTAAACCCCGAAACAAATACATATGTGGTAAGAATAGGCATGTGCGAGGATGTCGAAATAATTATACCAAGCAAATATAAGGGCGTGCCTGTAACAGAGATAGGCTCTTTTGTGCGTTTTTATGAATTCACAAGCCAAAGCATTATAATACCAAATAGTGTGACAAGTATAGGCGATGAAGCGTTTAGAAGTTGCACAAGCTTTACAAGCATTATAATACCAAATAGTGTAACAAGTATAGGCTCTAGTGCGTTTTATGGTTGCACAGGCTTAACAAACATAGAAATACCAAATAGTGTCACAAGCATAGGCTCTTCTGCATTTAGTGATTGCGACAGCCTTGAAAATGTTGCAATACCAAATAGCGTAACAAGCATAGGTTCTGGTGTGTTCTCTGGTTGTAATAGCTTAACAAGCATAAGCGTGGATGAGGACAATAGTGCATATAAATCAATAGATGGAAACCTATATACAAAGGATGGGACAACGTTGGTGCAATATGCTTTAGGAAAAAATGAATCCTCCTTTGAAATACCAAATAGTGTGATAAGCATAGCAGATGGTGCGTTTTTTGGTTGCACAAGCCTTGAAAGCATTGAAATACCAAATATTGTAACAAGTATAGGCTCTTCTGCATTTAGCGGTTGCACAAGCCTTGAAAGCATAGTAATACCAAATAGTGTA
>JAZOCP010000213.1:0-3154 GCA_045596585.1 Eubacteriales bacterium | reverse complement strand
GTATCAAGATTTTCCTTAAGATAATGTGAATGCTTATATCTTTCCCAAAACTTAGACAAAACAAGCTCCATATATTTTGGGTTGTGTGTTTTTGGATATGGGCTTTTCTTTCTCCAAAGGATTTTGTCTGGTAAATATCTCTTCATTGCGTTTCTAAGTAGAGCCTTTTCCACCCCACCCTCAAACTTAATTTCCCATGGCACATTATATAAAAATTCATAAATCCTATGGTCTGCAAAGGGAACACGCACCTCAAGTCCACTTGCCATACTCATACGGTCCTTTCTCTGTAAAAGCGAGGTCATAAAATAATTAACAGAGAGGTGAGAGGCTATTCTTGACACCCTCATTTTATCGCTATCGCTCTTTAAAATTGGACACTCCTCAAGGGATTTTTTGTAAATAGACCTTATATATTCATATCCCTTGTCGCTATTTGAAATTTCGTCCTTGAATAGCGAGGCGCGTAGCCTTGGTGAGTGAATCCAAGGAAAAAAGTCGGAAAAAAGCATCTCAGGGCGATAGAACCAAGGGTAACCACCAAATATTTCATCAGAGCACTCACCACTCAAGGAAACTGTGTGGTGTTTTTTTATTTCCTTGCAAAAATATAAAAGCGAAGAGTCTATATCTCCTTGACCTACTAAATCTCTATAATAGGTAGCAGACTCAAGCCCCAAAACAAGCTCACTCGTTGGGCATGTAATTACTTTATGGTTAGTGCCTAAAAACTCGGCTAAATAAACTGCATATTCATCATCTCTCTCTGGCTGAAAAAGACTATTTTTAAAGCTTTCTTTATTGCCCTCATATTCAAATGAATAGGTTGAGAGCACACGCCCCTCTTTTTTATATTCTTGGCTTGCCACAGCGCTTACAACGCTTGAATCAAGCCCACCAGAAAGTAGGGTTGAGAGTGGAACATCGGCAACGAGCTGCCTTTTAATTGCATCACTTACTAAATATTCCGTTTTTTCAATGGCGTGTTTTCTGTCCTTGTAATATTCACGTGCCTCAACTTGCCAATATTTCCACCTTTTAATCCCGTTTTTATCAAGCACCATACACTCAGCACAGCCAAGCTCCAAAATATCAGAAAATGGGCTTTTTCCACCGACAAAATTCGGGCTTAAATAAAGAATTTCCCAAAGCGCTTCTTTTGTTATATTTCTTGATATTCTGTCACATTTTAAAAGTGCTTTTATCTCTGATGCAAAGTACAGAGAAGTGCCAATATGTGAGTAATATAGTGGCTTTACGCCAAAACGGTCACGCGCAAAAAAAGCTTTTTCGCCATCATATACCATAAATGCAAAAATTCCGTTTAATTTAATGGGCACATTTTCGCCAAAGATGATATATGCATATAATAAAACCTCTGTGTCACAATTTGTCTTGAACTCAATTCCATAAGGGCTAAGCTCTTTTTTTAATTCCTCGGTGTTATATATTTCACCATTATAAACAATAGTATATTTTTTATTTCCGTAAACTACGCTTAGTGGTTGCTTGCCATTTTCAGGATCCATAACTGCTAAACGATTATGACCAAGCGATGCAAATTTATCTTCAAATACCCCACTTGAGTCGGGCCCACGATGTACCATTGTCTTGTTCATTTCTTTGCAAGATGTAATATTACCACTAAAATCTATCTCTCCACAAATAGAGCACATAAAAACCTCCAAATAAAAACCAACAAGGGTCAGACTTTTATTAGTATATGCAAAAAATACCAAGACAAGCACCAAAATTTAAATTGTCTAATATGAGTGACACTACAAAGTTGACAACTATAAATAGTTGTGATAAAATATTAATGTAAATTTTGTCAAGAATGCATAGGAGATAAATATGAAAGAAAAAAAGGTTTATGTTTGTGAGGCGTGTGACTATCAAAGCCCAAAATGGATGGGTCAATGCCCCTCGTGTAAAAAGTGGAACACCTTTGTTGAGGAAACCTTTACGCCCACCCCTGTGGTTAAAAATCAACGAACAGCGCTAATTTCTGATGCAAGTGACCCTATGCTTTTTAAGGATATGGAAATGCCAAAATACATACGCGCCAAAACCGGCACAAGTGAGCTTGATCGCGTGCTTGGTGGAGGTATTGTAAATGGCTCCGTTGTTTTACTTGCTGGTGAGCCTGGCATTGGTAAATCAACACTTCTTATGCAAATTTGCTCACAAATAAATGAACGTGTTTTGTACGTTTCAGGAGAAGAATCAAAGGGACAACTAAAATTAAGAGGTGAAAGACTTGGCATAAACGGAGAGGACGTTTATTTCTTGACAGAAACTAATGTTGACCTTGTCCTTTCGCACACAGACAAGCTATCACCAGACATTATAATTATTGACTCAATTCAAACAATGTTTGACCCAAACTGTACTTCAATTCCAGGTAGTATAAATCAGGTTAAGGAATGTGCAGTTAAGCTAATTGCCAAGGCTAAAAGCAAGGGTATTTCAATTATACTTGTAGGCCACGTAAACAAAGAGGGAACAATTGCAGGACCAAAAATTCTTGAGCATATGGTTGATGCAGTTTTATATTTCGAGGGAGAAAGAATTCAATCATATCGTATAATAAGAGCAATTAAAAACCGTTTTGGCTCAACAAATGAAATTGGCGTTTTTGAAATGACCGACAAGGGACTTGTCGAGGTTCCAAACCCATCTGAAATGCTACTTTCAGGCAGACCAATTGGCGTGTCGGGTAGCTGTGCTGTTTGCGTTATGGAGGGCTCTCGACCAATAATTGCAGAGGTACAAGCGCTTGTTACTCCAACAACCTTCCCAGCTCCACGCAGAACCTCAAATGGTGTTGATTACAATAGACTTTGCTTGCTCCTTGCCGTCCTTGAAAAACGACTTGGACTTAAATTTTCACAATGCGATATTTACTTAAATGTAGTTAGTGGACTTCATTTAGATGAGCCAAGCGTTGATTTAGCTGTTGCACTCGCCTTAATTTCCTCAATGAAGGATATACCAATTCCGCAAAACGTTTTAGCCATGGGGGAAATCGGTCTTGCTGGCGAGGTAAGAGCAATAAATAATCTTCAAAAGAGAATAAATGAGTCATATCGTTTAGGCTTTGATACAATAGCAATTCCTAAAAAATCACTTGATGATAAGGTTAAAATACCCG
>JAZOCP010000212.1:0-4981 GCA_045596585.1 Eubacteriales bacterium | reverse complement strand
AGACTGGTTGCTTTTAGAGTTTAAAATTTCCTTGTTTCTAAATCGCAATTTGTTCAATCAAAAACCTCCTTATAATTCGAAAAATAGTATAATAATACAAATTTTCAAAAAGATAATCTATTTACATAACACCATAATTATTATAAAATATAAACATGGAATTGTCAATAATAATATGAAATGTTGGCTGTTAAATTGGCAAAAACCACAAAAATATAAGGAGATGAAAAAATGAAAAAGAAATTATTATTTGTTCTTTTCGCAACCCTTTTGACAGTTGTATTTGCACTTGGTATTAGTGCGGCAACAACTGTAACTCCAACAAGTGATGAGCTTGGAGATTGCGTAATTAATGGAGAGGTAGTAGATGTGCCAGTTACACAGGGCATGTCCTATACCGTGCTTGACGAGGAGGCTAAAACTGTGGCGCTTTCCTCACGCGGTAGCACAGATAGTTTTACAGGTGCAGTAGTAATTCCATCTACAATTAAAATTGATGGAGTTGACTATACAGTTACTGTGACTAATCCAAGCGTGTTTGCAAACACATCAATTACAAAGGCATACGTGCCAGACACAGTTGTAGAAATGAAGGGCGAAACCCAGGGAGCTGATAATGGTACCTTTGCAAACTGCTTTTACCTCAGCGAGGTTTATATCGGTACAGGCATTAAGATTCTTGGTCGTTTTATGTTTACAAGTATAGGTAAGACCTCAACAGTTAAGGTGTTTAACGTAGCTGGTAAGGTGCAGGAGCTTGGCGAATATTGCTTCAACGCTGCTAACTTTGCAGATGACTGTGAAATCACCTTTGACTCCAGCGATATGAGAATAATTGGACCAAGAGTATTTGATAACGGCTCAAAGTCATTAAAGAAAATTGATTCCCACAAGCTTGAATCAATTGGTGAAAGAGGCTTTGCATCATCTAAGAGCCTTGAATATATCTTAATTCCTGAAAATTGTACTGTTGGCTTGTACGCCTTTAATGCTACAGATAATCTCCAAACAGCAATAATTCTTTGTGCTGAGGACGAGATAAAGGAAATCCCAAAGGAAATGTTCAGCTCAGGTACAAGTGGCTATAAAACTAATATTTATATTAGAGGTAGAGTAGTTGCTACTGAGTGGGCTGTTTTACCAGGCAGAGCCTTTAATATCTATATGGATTCATATGAAAATGCAAAATATTTTGCAGATTCAATTATGAAATATCAACACAATAGAATACCAAATGGTACATGGTATTTCTGTACCCCATACAATGGTAGCTATTGCTTCTCAGCAAATAGTAGCTTTGGCTTAACTGCAAAAGCAGATGTAACTGAAGCACCTCATACCGCAATTTATTCAAAGGGTGTTGCAACAAACGCAACCTGTAACCAATATGCTGGTGTTGGCGACATCTGTGAGGTTTGCGGTACATACTTTAACGTAGTACAAACAGGTAATGAATACGACGAGAATGCTCATAACTTCGTGTTAAAAAGCCACACAGAACCACAATGTATCATAACCGGCGTGGACGTTTATGAGTGCACATACTGTAGTGCTATAAAGAATGTTGAAATTCCTGTTTTAGGTCATACATATACTGGCGAAATTATCGCACCAACATGCTCAGCATTTGGTTATACAAATAACGTATGTGACCGTTGTGATTATACAATGATTACAGAAAAGGTTGACCCTATTTCACATAGCTACTTAGGAAGCGACTTTGTCCTTGATGGAATTAATATTTCATACAACACAGAATGTAAATATTGTGGACATACTAAGGGTAGAACAGAAACAACACTTGTAAACAAGTGCTACATCGAGGGCTATGGCATTTTTGATGCAACACTTGAGTATCTAAATATCTCAGCAGACGGTACTGTTACTCCATCAGATGCGACATTTGATAACGCAGTAATTTACTTCCCATCTTATGTTGAAATTGGTGGTAGCATAGTTGAAATTAAGACAATTTCGGGCTTTAAGGATAAATCAATAAAGAGTATTTATATACCAGATACAGTTACAAGAATTGCAAGTAACGCCTTTGAAAGAGTATATAATCTTAAAAATATTGTTGTTGGTAAGGGCGTTAGTGAGCTTGAATCATCTGTATTCAATATGAACAATCAAAATGTATATCTTGATGAGTTTATATTTACTGGCACAATTGAAAAGCTACAGGCACGCTCTCTTGCACGTGTATGTGCTTCCTCAAACGATATTCCTTATCAGTTTAATACACGCTTAACCTATGTAGGCGCTTATGTTTCTGTTAGTGGCAAAGATGGCGGAAATATTTTAAGAGAAGTTTATATCACAAATGAATGTGATTTAAGCGAAAGATATGGCTTTAATGGTTCAAATGGCTTAAAGCGTGCATACATTGAGGGTGGTGCAACTGCTGAAACAGCTAAGGAGATTACTCAAGAGCTATTTAGTGGAGATGCACAGGGGCTCGAAATCGTAGTAAACGGTTACATAAAAGCAACAGGTCAGGCTGTACTTCCAACAAGTGGTGCACTCGTATTCTTTAAAACTCTCGACCAGGCAAAGGTGTTTGCCGCATCTGTAAACGCACAAGGCTACAACGATAGAGGTACAAAGTCTGGCTGGTACATTTGTGACGAATATTCTGAAAGTGAAACAAGAAGATTTATTATTGATAATTACACATCCGACCCAGAAACGCTTACCTTTAAAAGACAAGACGGGAACTATTTCTATCACGTAGGTGAGGTTACGGTAGAGGGCGCAACCTGTACACAGGGTGGCACAGAAACTGGCTCATGCTTCCTATGTGGCACTGTGCTTGCAAGCTCAACCTCTGAGCCATTACCACACAACTATGATGGTGGTGTATTTACATCAGTACCAAACTGTCGCGAGTTAGGCACAGTAAAATATACCTGCCTTGACTGTGGTGATGAGATTTATGTTACAACAGGCTATGATTTAAGTGGTCACGTGCTTGATATAATCATAGACGTTATTTTTGCAAATGGTTACAGTGAAAAGGGTGCATGTGTAACAGAGTGTAGCGTTTGTCATGACGTCTTTACAGAAGAAGAGCCAACCTTCCCAGCGCTTATTGTCTGCCTTGGATACTCAGTTTCCGAGGAAGGAAGTAGTGGGGTATCATATGGCTACAATGTAAACAGAGAAGCAATTGCAAGATATGAGGAGATTACAAATAATGTAGTTTCATATGGCTTGTTTGCTACAACAAGACAAAACATTGGCGATGGCGATATCATAGGCGAAAATGGTGAGGTGTCAGCTGATGCCTTAATTGCCAAGTTTGAAAGCACCGAGTTTTCATACTTGTATATTAAAATATATGGCTTTGATACAGACGAGCAAAAGAAGGCAGAGTTTGCTATCGGTGCATATATTGAGGTTGCATACGAGGACACAAAGAAATACGCATACCTACAAGACAAATCAAACGATAAGCACGTTTTTGTCAAGTATAACGATTTTGTTACTCAAGCATAAAAACAATAAAATCAGCCACAGGGGCAACCCTGTGGCTGTTCTTAATTATTTGTTCTTTTTTCTATATTCTTGAGGAGAGAGTCCCATATGCTTTTTAAAAATTTTGCTAAAAAAGTACTGGTCCTTATAGCCTGAAGATGCGCCAACTATGTTAATTTCCATATCAGTGGTCAAGAGTAAGTCGCAGGCCCTATTAAGCCTTAAATCAAGAATATATTCACTTGGCGTTTTTCCCATTTCCTTGGAGAATAGTGTTATGTATCGCGAATTGCTAAGTCCCTCTAACTGCGCAAGATAAGGAATCTTTATTTTCTCGGTGTAGTTTGCGTGAATATATTTAATAGAATTTTTAAATGTACGATAACCACTATTTTTTACTCTTTCAATAGCGATAGTAAGCAAAATCTCTTCTAAAAGGCAAGATAATGAATATTGCAAAAACGGAGCTTTTGTAATATCCTTTTCAACCATTTTGTCAAATAATGATTTTATTTTAGGAGAAAAAGCACCTTCTAATATATATGGCTCTAAAGGAAATTCTAAATCAGTTAGAATTTTTTCCGCGTGCGAGCCGGTAAAATGCGCACAGAGATATTTTGAAGGTGGCTCACCCCAATAGTGATATTTATACTTAGGTGGGTATAAAACGACAGCACCCTTGTTCAAATGAAAAACAGTATCATTTATTTTTGTATTGAAAACACCATCCGTGACATAGATTAAAAAATAATCATCTCGCCCGATGCTGTTATATGTATCATACGCAAATGGTTCAAAATTTGTAAAGCAGTCATTTACGAGGTTGACAACAAGTGGCGCATCATGTGACATTTTGCTTTTTGCATTTAATAGTTCACTGTTTCTATAATAGTGTAGCTTCATTTTCCAGCCTCCCTATTTGAATTTGTAATAAAATAATACAAACACTCGATAAAATAATCTATTTACAACTTCTTATAAGTATTATAGAATAAAAGTGCAGAGTTGTCAATATTGTTGATTGCTTTAAAAACGATATTGATAAAAAACAACAAATTAATTTTAGGAGAATAGCAATGAAAAGAAAGCTTATTTTGTCCGTGCTTGTGGCTACTGTAGTTATGTGCCTTTTTGCCATTACTATAAGCGCAACAGCAATTGATACGGACACAACCGTAACCTTAGAGGGTAGCTTTATGGTGGGAGAGGGTAGCGTTACAAACCCTACAGTAAACCTTTATGATGAGGATGGCTATGCACTCGTTTGGTATCTTAATACCGACAACAAGTTAGTTAGCGACAGGGCAGTAAATCTTATCACTGTAACAAATAACAAGGCTAAGTTTAGTGATGTATCAAAATTCTATGGTGGCTCACAGCAAAAGGGTGTTATTGTAGTTAACCTAAGAGATGATTTTGTTGCCGACGGCTTAGCAGAAATTAAAACGTTTGATTCAAACTTCCAATTTGGTTATTATGGCGCTAATAGAAATGTTCCAATTCA
>JAZOCP010000211.1:0-2737 GCA_045596585.1 Eubacteriales bacterium | reverse complement strand
TTTTAGGTGAGGTATAACATCCTCTAACCCTTCAATATAAGTGCCACCTGACTTTTTGGCAAGGTCGTTTTCGCTTACCCCGTAAATATTTTCCTCTCTTGCACGATAGGTTGGCAAAATATATAATTCATCAGCCATTTTAAGTGCGCTTATAAACTCGGCGTATAGGTAGTGTGTGCGCGAATAGGTATGTGGCTGAAAGACACAAAAAATGCGCCCATACCCACGTGATTTTAGAGCTGAAATAGTTGCCTTGATTTCTGTTGGATGGTGGGCATAATCCTCAAAAACAGGCAAGGACGTGTCTAATTTTTTAATAAATTCAAGCCTACGTCCAACGCCCTGTGCCTCTCCAATTGCCTTAGCTATACAGGTTGGCGAAATACCATATTCAAGCGCTATTATAGAGGCACATGCCTCGTCAATTATAAATGGTGTGCCAAGTAGTGACCCACCAGCAGACACAAGAGGGCCCCCACACTTGTATAGCACAAAGCCATCGCTTTTTTCCTCTGCAAAATAGTCAGCATATCTGTCCCTTAAGGAAAAGGTTACAACCTTGCCGGTATCTATTCCCGAAAGCGCTTTTTTTACCCCGTCATCATCAATAAAGGCTACTATTTTTTTGCATTGATTAAAAAATTTATTAAATGAGGAAAGCAAGGAGTCATAGGACTTAAAATAGTCTGGATGATCATATTCAATGTTTAAAACAGCGCCAATAGTTGGGTGAAAGGAAAGAAACGAGTCCATATATTCACACGCCTCGTAAAGGCATACCTCACCCCCACCCCATAAAAGCTCACTTTGATAGTCCCTCATAGTTGCACCACAAAAAACTGTTGGCTTTTTCTGTCCAAAATCAAGAATTTTTGCAAGGACAGAGGTGGTTGTGCTTTTACCGTGAGTGCCAGCTATCGCTATCTGATTTTGTGACCTTTTTGATACATATTCAAGGAAATTTGCGCGACTAAGTGTCGGAATTTGTAGCTTTTTGGCATTTTGATATTCAAAATTATTTTCGTTGATTGCACTTGAATAAATGACTAAATCCATTGAACAAACAGAGTCGGGGGTTGAGTAGTATTTTATCTTTGAAAATTTTTCAAGACGGGCACAATTTTCGCCTCGGTATGCATCGTACCCGAATATTTCCTTACCGCATAAATACGAATAACGGGCAAGGGCACTCATACTAACCCCACCTATTCCAATAAAGAATATTTTCCTTGCATATTCAAAAATTTTATTGATAAAATCAAACGAAAAAGCACTGTTGTTTATAGGCATTTGACAAAAATCCCCCTTGTTCTATTAAATATAACAAAATTTCATAATAATAACTTATTTTGTTCACCTAATTATTTCAATTCGTACTAAATTTGTTCACATTTGGTTGTTATACTATAAATGATTTTAAAAATCACAGGCAAAAATTACCAGCATATGGAGGAAATGAAAATGATGATTTCAGACATCAAAATTAGAAAATTCTTTAAAGAGGGCCCAATGAAGGCAGTTGTTTCTGTTACATTTGATGGCGCTTTAGCAGTTCACGACATTAAGGTTATTAACGCAAAGGACAAGTTCTTTATCGTTATGCCAAGTCGCAAAAACCCTGACGGAACATACAGGGACATAGTTCACCCAATTAATTCCGATTTCAGAGCTGAGCTTGAAGGAGCAGTAATTAAGGCATACTTTGACGGCCTTGAAACTGCAGAATTTTCTGATGCAGGCGAAACCCTCGAGGTTTAATCAATATTTCCTAAAGGAAACTACCAAGGTAAACTGACTTCATCGACTTTCTATATACATCTTAAATGTCGGCGCTTTGCCGACATTTTTTTTATTTATTATTGACACGCGCGAAAAAGGTTGATATAATATACAAATAAAGTACAATATTATTTTATGCGCGTATTAATAGATTGTGAGGTTGACATGGCACAAAAGATTCAAAAGCCGAGAGGCACAATGGACATTTTCCCAAAGGAAGCACTTCTTTGGCAAAAAATAGAAGGTAAGGCAAGAGAAACCGCTGAGCTTTATGGCTTTGGCGAGGTTAGAACTCCTACTTTTGAGGAGCTTGCGTTGTTTAAAAGAGGCGTTGGTGAGGTGACTGACGTTGTTCAAAAGGAAATGTACACCTTTGAGGACCGCGAGGGTAGAATGTTTGCGCTCCGTCCAGAGGGCACAGCGTCCGTTGTTCGCTCAATTATTGAAAATGGCAAAACTGGTGAGGCTATGCCACTTCGCTACTACTATTTAATAAATTGCTTCCGTTACGAAAAGCCACAGGCTGGCAGAAGCCGTGAGTTCTTCCAGTTCGGAACTGAGATGTTCGGCACACAGGATGCGAGTGCTGATGCAACTGTTATTTCACTTGCAAATAGCCTAATTAATTCCTTAGGAATTAAAAACACCTCACTTCATATAAATTCTATCGGCTGTCCTAAGTGTCGCCCACAATATAGAGAGGCACTTGTTGAGTATTTTAGTGGTCATAACGAGGAGCTTTGTCCTACCTGTCAAGAAAGACTAAAGACAAACCCACTTCGTGTCCTTGACTGCAAAAGCCCAATTTGTAAAGCTATTGCAGATGGTGCACCTAAAACAGTTGAGCACCTTTGCCCTGAGTGTAGTGAGCACTTTGAGGACTTAAAGTCCTACCTTGAGGCTGAGGGGATTGAATATATAGTTGACCCTAAAATTGTAAGAGGCCTTGACTACTACA
>JAZOCP010000210.1:0-3681 GCA_045596585.1 Eubacteriales bacterium | reverse complement strand
AAATAATGCTTGACAAATGACTATTTTATTGTTATAATATAAATATCATATGTAAAATTGTTGTAAAATGTCACAAACTGAGGTTATATGGACGAAACAGTCGCACTTGTTTTAAAGGCAAGAGAGGGTGATGAGGGCGCTCTTTCAAGTTTGCTTGACAGCTACAACCCACTTCTTAATAGTCTTTCCCGAAAATATTCTTCTATGTGTGAGGAAAATCAAGAGGGTAATGAGGACTTTTTTCAAGAATCGCGAATCGCATTTTATGATGCCATAAAAACATATGATATAAATAACTCACGCTTTACCTTTGGTGCATATGCTAAGGCATGTGTGCGCAACAGGCTTGTTTCTTTAGTAAGAAAAATCAAGTCCAAAAAGCGCAGATTGGCAAAGCAGGAGATGTCTTGCGAGGTACAGACCCCACAAGATATTGTCATTTGGCGAGAACTTGGCGAAAAATTACTTGCACTTGCAGAAAAAACTCTATCTCCATACGAAAACAAGGTCTTTTCCCTTTATATTAAAGGTAATCGCGCAAGCGAAATTTCAAAGCATGTCGGTAAGAGTGAAAAATCCGTAAATAATGCAATATTCAGAATCAGGTCAAAGCTTAAAGACAAAGTTAATTAGTTTACTTAGCGAAAGCTTTGTATAAATTAAATTTAGAGGAGAGAAAAAATGTTCGAGGACAAGACATTGGTATGCAAGGACTGCGGTAATGAGTTCGTGTTTACAGCTGGTGAGCAAGAGTTCTATGCTGAAAAGGGACTTGAAAATGAACCAAAGAGATGCAAAGCATGCCGTGATGCCAAGAAGAACGCTGCTAAAGCGCCAAGAGAGCTATTTACAACAGTATGCGCTGAGTGTGGAAAAGAAGCTAAGGTTCCTTTCCAACCAAACAACGAAAAGCCTGTTTATTGTAGTGAGTGCTACGCTAAGAAAACAAGCGAGCAAAACGCATAAAATAGCATAAAAAAGGGCCTTTTAAGGCTCTTTTTTTATGCCTTTTCAAAAATGAATAAATAATTCTTATCAAAAATATTTGTTAAAGAGCTGAGAAAAAATAATTATTGCCACTATTTTTCTTTCCTAAAAATTTAAAGAAATGCTATAATTTTGCGTACAAAATTTTAAATTTTTACTGTACAAACGCGCGTTTATATGTTATAATAAATTAACTGTGTCTATCTTTGAACGTTTAGGAGATAATAATGGCTTTTAATAATCAAGGTCGCAGAGGCGATTTTAAAAGAAACGATAGAAAAAATGAACAAAAAAACTATGGTGCATATAGAAAAGATGATTTCGCTAATGAAAGAGAGGACGATGGCACCGTGGTTGGCAGAAATGCCGTGCGTGAGCTTTTGAAAAGCGAGCGAGGTATTGAAAAAATATATGTAAAAAAGGGTGGAAGTCACGAGGGTTCAATTACCGTTTTAGTTGCTGAGGCAATAGAGCGTGGAATTCCTGTTGTTGAAATTGAGGGGCAAAAGCTTGATGCAATTTCGCAAGGAACAAACCATCAGGGCATTGTTGCAATTGCCTCACTTAAGGAATATTCAACCATCGAGGATATGCTTGCCTTGGCTGAAGAAAGAGGGGAAAAGCCTCTTATTGTCATCGCCGACTCAATAGAGGACCCACATAATTTAGGCGCTTTAATTAGGTGCGCTGAGTGCGCAGGCGCGCATGGTATTGTTATTCCTAAAAGACGTGCGGTTGGAATCACTCCAACAGTATATAAGTCCTCAGCAGGCGCAATTGAGCATATGCTTATTGCTAAGGTATCAAATATTTCAACCACAATTGACCAGTTAAAGAAAAAGGGAGTGTGGATTTTCACCTCTGAGGCTGATGGTACACCTTATTATGAAACTGACTTTAATTGTGCGTGTGCGATAGTTCTTGGCTCTGAGGGTAATGGAGTTTCAAGAATTGTCAAGGAAAATAGCGACTTTATAGTATCTATTCCTATGTACGGGAAGGTAAACTCACTCAATGTATCAACTGCGGCATCGGTTATTTTGTGCCATGCAGCAAGGGTGCAAAGGGGTAAGTAGAAGGGAGATAAGATGGACGAGAAAAAATTTGCGCTCGAAGAGGATGAAAGCTTTGATCTTGGTGGTGATGAGCTTTTAGATGATGAGCTAAAGGAAAACATAAATAATGAGCCAGAGGTTGATTCAACCGAAGGCGAGCCTATGGTGAATGTAATTGAGAGTGATGACTTGGATGATGACGAGGAGATGCTTATTTCACCAGATAAGGCGATATTTACAAAGGTTACAACAGAAACTATGCATAAGCCTGAGCGCCAAAAGGGATTTGTCGAGACCTTCCATGGCACAAAGCAGGAGCATGAAAATGAAAGAATTAAAAAGGAAAAAGAATCTTTTGTAATTGATGAGCAATATGCAAGCTCTGTTGATGCGGACAAGCATTTTATGCAAACCTTTGGTATAGGTCATACAGGCTCTTATAAAACAAGCGCTGGGGCAAAGGATGAAAGCTTTGGTAATGACGATATTCATTCAAAGAAATATGAATTTACTGACCCATCACAAAGGACCGAAATTAGAGAGCTTTATAAATATGTAAGACGCGTTACAAAGAGAAAGCTTGTATTTACATTTATTTTTACAGCACTTTTATTTTTGCAGGAAAATGTTTTCTGTTTCCTAAGCTTTAGAAATTTTGATGCGCTCGATATAGACGCACACCCATATGTTCATATGTCAATTGGACTTGTTGCGCTTCTTTTCTGTGCATTCTTTGCAAGAGAGCAGCTCTATCATGGCATCCGTTCGCTGATTAAAAAGGATTACGCACCCGAGTCGGTTGTTGTACTCATTTTACTTGCTGCGATTTGTCATTGGATTACTACGTTGATTTTTGTAATATTTGTTGAAGGTTCCCACCCTGTAATGTTTAACTTCCCAGCAGCAGCGGTGCTTTTTGGTAGTATTTTGTTTACATATTTCAATGTTAAGAGAGAACGCTATGGTTTTGGTGTAGTTAGTGCAAAAAGGTCGAAATTCGTGCTTGAAAAGGTTAATGAAAGCAATGCCGAGGCAGAATATGATACATTTACTACAACCTCAAATGGTGAATTTAATGGACAAATTTCACGCGTTACAAAAACACCTTTTGTAAAGAATTACTTCTTAAATACAAACAAGCCTGTTAAAACAAACACATTCTTAAAGTTTTATTATATTTTTGCGGTTGCTGTTCCAGTAGTTTTAGCTATAATTGCTGCATTTGTAGAGGGTGACCCATATCATTCACTCACATACTTTTTTGTTGGTACAATGTTTACACTACCTGTTGGTATTTTGTTTACATATAGTGTACCATTCCTAATGGCCAACTCAAATCTACGTCACAGAAAGGTTGCTATTCTTGGTGAGGAGGCTATTCATGAATTTGCATCAGTTGATGCAATAGTTGTAAATGATACAACTGCGTTCCCACCTAAAAACGTTAAGCTCAAGAATATTATGGGCTATAATGATTACACAATTGAAAGAATTACATATCTTGCCGCAAGTGGTTTTTCCGTTGTTGGCGGTCCTTTAGCTGATGTATTTGATGCGGTATTAAATGATGCACTACCAAAAAGCTCAAGGGCAAGATTTGTATGTGCTGGTAGAAGCTATCTAAGTGTTAGTGTAGATG
>JAZOCP010000209.1:0-3177 GCA_045596585.1 Eubacteriales bacterium | reverse complement strand
CACCGCCAAGTGCGTTGAGCTTTAAGATAATGTCCTTTGCGCTCATTTTTTCGCCGTCAATTGCAACGGGCACGCCCTTTTCGAAATCAAGCTCAACATAAGTTGGCATATCGGGTGCTTTAATTGGAGAAACGCCCATTTCAAGGAAGCCGTCCTTATCGTAAAGCGGCTCGTTTCCCGCATCCTCAAGGTCAAGTCCCTCGTGGCTTAGATGCCATAGGTTTTTGTCCTTTGAGTAGTTTGTTTCACGATTTATCTTAAGTGGAACGTTGTGTGCCTCAGCATACTCAATTTCCTCCTCACGGGACTTAATTGTCCACTCTCTCCAAGGAGCGATAATTGGCATATCAGGTGCGAAAGCCTTAATTGTGAGCTCAAAACGAACCTGGTCGTTACCCTTACCTGTACAGCCATGGCAAATAGCATCAGCGCCCTCTGCCTTGGCAATTTCTGCAATTCTCTTTGCAATTACTGGACGTGCAAATGATGTACCAAGCATATATTCCTCATAAAGAGCGCCTGCCTTTACAGTTGGTATAACATACTCATCTACAAACTCGTCTGTTAAATCTTCAATGTAGCACTTTGAAGCGCCTGTCTTAATTGCCTTTTCCTCAAGACCCTCAAGCTCATCAGCTTGTCCTACGTTACCAGATACTGCGATAACCTCACAGTTGTTATAGTTTTCCTTTAGCCATGGAATAATAATTGAGGTATCAAGACCGCCTGAATATGCAAGCACTACCTTCTTTATGTTTTTCTTATCCATTTTTATCTCCTCCAATATGAAAGTTTATTCATTTTTATGAGAGTATTATATAACCTAATATCAAGTTTGTCAAGTCCTTTTTCAATTTTTTTTCATCTTTTTAATATATATAAAGATAAAATTTTCAGAAAAACCAAGAAATAATGAATATATTTTGAATATTAATGCATATTTATGCATTTTAATGAATATATTCATTTTTCTACGTTTGGAGCATTTTCACAATTTTTTCTCTTCCTTTTTGTTTAATATATATAAAAAATCGCACCCTAATCGGATGCGATTTTTGTATTATAAATACTGTTTATTTTCTTGTGGCACTACTGCCTCTATTGAGGTTTGTTCTACCGCTTCATTTGAAATATCAAGTGATTTTTCAATTGGGTTTTCAAGTGCTTGGTCACCACAGAGATATGTAATTGTGCCATTGATTTCTGCATATGCATTGCAGTTCATTGGGTTGTTATTTGTGATGCCATTTACCTTTACAAGTAAGGTTGTAAAGCAAGTTCCACTCATTTCAGCAGAAACTGCTTTTCCGATTGCCACAACTTTACCATTTTCCATTGTTAAAGGATTGCTTGCTGCAACACTCGCCATAACACCATATTGAACCATTATGCCTGTATATTCCTTATATGCGTTAATTGCATCAAGATTCACCTTAATTGTATGTGAGATAAAATCGTTTGAAGCCTCGTTTGTTGAATAACCAACTGCCTCAAAAAGTGGAGCTATTGTTTGGTCGCCATTTTCAGCTATACAGCTTGCACATTTTATAACTAACGCACCACTTGCAAAATAGTTATTGCCTTCATATATAATTTCAATTACGCTTGCGCCATTTTCAAGGTCGAAGTTATGTGTACCACCTATAAAGCTTTCAAGCTTTTTCTCGTAGCTGCTTGCACATCCTGTGCAAGTATAAACCATAAGTGAGCCTGCTGGACAAACCGTTTCGTCGGCAACGCCCTCATAGTTGTGAATTGCGTAGTTAAATTCCTGAGTTGTTTCATCGGTAAATTTAACAGTAGCTATGAAGCCACAAAGACCATATTTTGCTGATGTTGCGCTTGCAATATTATAAACTGTTGCTCTTGAGCTTACATCTGTACCTGTATATGACTTGCAATATATTGCATTGCCAGTGGTTTGGTCAAATACTTTTTCATGGGTAAAGTTTACACTGTCTTCTTCACAAATAACAACACAAGCAGCCTCGAAGCATGATGCAACAGAGGTTATACCATTTCCTAAATATGCAAAAGTAAATGAGTTGCCGTTCATACACCAGAACGGAACGGTAATTGTCTTGCCCTCGGATGCATTTAAGTATAGAGGCTGAGCAATATTACATTTTCTAAATGCTTGGTCGCTTAATGTATCGAGCGCCGTTGGCCATATGATTTTTGCAGAACCGAGGTTCGATGAAGAAAAGGCCTTTTCGTTTATAGTTTTAACATTTGAAAGGTCAACGATTTTTTCCCCTTGATAATTATACCATTGTGTGGTGGTGTTTCCTTGGTCGTAGCCTACATTACCTATTGAGAAGGTGCTTGAACCGATAGAGGTACAGTTAGATAAGTTAATGTAAATTTCTTTTACATTTTTGCAGCCTGAAAACACATCGTTAGAGATAGAGCTTAAAGACTCAATGCGGATTGTTTCAAGATTTACGCAGCTACTGAAAACGTAATAAGAAATTGCACCACGGTTTGCGCCCTTGATATCGAGCTCCTCAATCGTTGAGCATCTAAAAACCTGGTTGTTCAAAGCAATGCCTTCTGGAATTACAAGCTTTTCAAAGTTAGCACCCTGAAAGGCGGCTGAACCGATTGATGTGCAATTTGAAAAATCTGGCTCAGTAATTACAACATCTGTGCCATTTTCAATAAATGCTTTTGCATCATAGTAATAAAAGTTATTTGCTACAGGATTATTACCATTTGTTTGGCTTGAAGGGTTAAGTGCTGCACTACCAATTGAGGTAATATTTGAAAAATCAATATAAATTTTCTCAAGAGCACCACCATTAGTGCTTGCAATCATACTTGATGGAATTTTTGTAATGTACTCACTTAAAATTCTGAGTTCCTTAACTGTTTTGTTGCCATAAAAGGCATCGTTTGAAATTGATGTTACCCTATATGTAGCGCCCTCATATTCAAACGTTGATGGGATTACAACAATTTCCGTTGTCGCTGTTCTGTTTTCTGTCGATACTGATGCTACTTTATTATTAGTGTCAAGTGTGTAATGTACACCATTAACCTCAACAGCAAATGCTGTAATTGCAAATAAACAAGCAAGCACAGCTACTAATGAAATTGCCAAAATTAGTTTCTTTTTCATAAATCTCTCCTTAAATTTAGAAAAAATTTCTACAAATACATTATATAATAAATTAG
>JAZOCP010000208.1:0-5451 GCA_045596585.1 Eubacteriales bacterium | reverse complement strand
AAGATGTTTACTATGTAGGCGAGGCTGTAACAAAGACAGCTGAGGTAATTAGCTATAACCTAATTCCAGCAACAACCCCACCATCAAATGATGAGGAAAACGCATAACTAAATAAAAGAGCCGTACAAACGGCTCTTTTTTTATTCAAAAAATGGAAAAAGGGCAGAGAAGAGTGAAAATTTTATTCCTTTTTTAAGAAAAAATAAGTAGAAAAGAATAAAAAGATGATTAGTATTACAAAAAAATCTAAAATTGAATATAGAAAACACGGAAAAATAGCAAAAAAACATCCGAAATATGCAAAATTTAGACCAATTTAGCCTTGTAAAATGAATATATTCAAAAGATGCGAATATTCATTTTTGGCTTTTGCCTTTATTCATCTTTTGGTGAAAACGTAGAATTTTTTGTGAAATTTTACGAATTTTTGTTGATTAGTTAACTAACAAGTTTTGTGAAAATTACACAATCATTTTATACACTTGTCTATTATAAACTCGAAGAAAAAATGAGGTGGAAAAGTTTTTTGGGGTGTGGAAAAGTGCGTGGAAAACGTGCAAAACTCCAGCAAAATCGCGAAAGAATTCCACTTTTCCACGCATTGAGGGGGTGGATAAGTGGAAAATGGTGCATTTATTTTACTCAAATGCCAAAAATGGGTGGTGTAGAAAAATAAAAATTTTTAAAAACCCACTTGACAAAAAATATGCAAAAAGAGGTGCATTTATTCATTTTTTAGTTGCTTGTTTTTGTCACATTTGCACAAAGGTTGTGTGGCACAAGGGTTTGTCCCGTTTTTTATTTTAGTGCTTTAAAGTGATAGTGCCATAAAGTCATATGCTGAATCCTTAGTTTAAAATCGACTGTTTTGAATAATATTCCTCTTATTTTTGCTTTTCTGAATATCTAATAGCTATGTACCAAATTATTACGCCACCAAGCAACAGAATAAGCGACCATATTAAATATTCCACCATTAATGGCACTTGCTCATATAAAAATAATCGTTCTCTTGTCCCGCCCCTATTTATTGTCAGCTCTAAAACCTGAAGGCATGCGCTAATAATTATAAGAGCGAGTAGCTTGTATTGATTAAAAATATGCATATTAGTTTTTTTATCAAGCATTTACTCACATCCTTTCATCTATATTTTACAGTATTGCCAATATTTATTCAATGAACAATATTTACCAAGGTATCAAAAGGTAAGCAGACAAAACATGTTTAAAGTGTAAATTTTGTGAGCAAATTTTGAAAATATTATTTTTTTAATATTATCTATTGCTTTTTTGATAAAAATAATGTAATATTATTATGTTATGGTGGGTAAATAATCATCAAGGAGAAGGCTATGCTAAGGGAAAAAATTGAAGCATCAATTTCAAAATTCCATATGCAACCAATTTATGAGGGAGCAATCCTTGGCTTTTCTGGTGGTGCCGACTCCTCAGCCTTGCTTTATCTTTTAAAGGACAAGGTAAAAAACCTCTTGTGCGTTCATGTGAACCATATGATAAGAGGCGACGAGGCTGACCGTGATGAAAAGTTTGCAAGGCGTATCTGCAAGGAATATGGTGTTGAATTTAAATCCTTCAAAATTGATATTCCCACTCTTGCCAAGGAAAACAAAAAGGGTATTGAGGAAATGGCGCGAGATGCAAGATATGAGCTTTTTTCAAGACTTCTTTTTGAAAACCCACAGTATAAATGCATTTTAACAGCGCACAACCTTGATGACAGTGTTGAAACTGTTATATTTAATCTTTCACGTGGCACAGGTCCATCTGGTCTTATGGGAATTAAGCCTGTGCAGGGCAATATTATGCGCCCACTTATCGAAATTAAAAAAGGCGAAATAATTAACTTTTGCAAAGAAAATAACATAGAATATATAACTGACTCAACTAACAATGATACAAAATATACGAGAAATCATATAAGACACAATGTAATCCCCACACTTGAAAAAATCAACCCAGACCTTTACGGGGCAATTTCCCGTCTTGGTGATATTTTATATAGCGACGAGGCACATTTTAGCTTATTACTTTCTGAAATTATAGAAAAAAATGAAATCAAGGATAAAATTCCATTAAATGTACTAAACAGCCTTGATGTGTCCTTAGCGACAAGGCTTTTAAGACACGTTTTAGACGCTTCACTTGATTATAATTCGTGCGTTTATTGTATTGACCTTGCTAAAAAAGGAACGGTTGGCTCACTTGTTAACTTGCCAAATGGCATCTCCTTCAAAATAGAAAAAGGATACGCACATTTTATTAAAACAAGCGAATTAGATTCAGTTGAATATAGTTATCAATTAAAAGAGGGTATAAATGAAATACCCGAAATTAATAAATTAATTTTAGTAAACTCTCGTAACGTGCCAAGGGGCTACACAATGGAGAGCGAGATAAAATTAAAGGCGGAAAAAATCACCGGACAATTAAACGTGCGCAAAAGAGCCGAGGGCGATACAATAAAGCATGGCAAAATGACAAAAAAGGTGAAAAAGCTTTTTGTTGATAACCATATTCCATCGCACCTACGCGATAGAATTCCGCTAATTTTAATGGACAACGAAATTATTTCCGTGCCCAATATTGCCACACGTGATGGCTTTTCGGGTAATGACTTCATTATAATAATTTATAGAAGGGAAAACGAAAATGATTAAGGATATGAAACAAATTCTCCTTGGCGAAGAGGAGCTTGACAAAATCACAACCGAGCTTGCCGAGAAAATAGAAAAGGATTATAAGAATAAAAATCTCCTACTTTTAGGCATACTAAAGGGTAGTGTTGTGTTTATGTCTGACCTTATGAAAAAAATCAACCTTCCTATGCAAATAGATTTTATGAAGGTTTCCTCATATGGCGCAAGCACAAGGACAACAGGAAAAATTAATATAATTCTTGACCTACACCGTTCAGATTTGACCGAGCTTGACATACTAATAGTAGAGGACATAATCGACAGTGGAAGAACACTTTCATACCTTGCTGAATATCTTTCACTTGCTGGCGCTAAGAGCGTAAAGACAGTTACACTTCTTGATAAGCCATCACGCAGAGAGGTTAAGTTTGAGCCTGACTATTGTGGCGCTACAATTCCTGACGAGTTTGTTGTCGGCTATGGACTTGACTATGCAGAAATGTATCGTACACTACCATATGTGGCAATTTTAAAGCCAGAGATTTACACAAAAGAATAAACACGGAGGCATTAGATGAAGAAGAAGAGAAATATAGGCGGTATAATCATATATTTGGTTTTAATCGCTGTGCTTATATTCTCAATTGTTGCAATTTTTAATAATTTCAACAAGTCAAACAAGTACACCTACCAGCAAATGGTTGAGGACTTTATGGAAAACAGGGTGTACGGCTATGAATATAACCTAAATAATGATAAAATGACCGTCATTTTAAAGGACGAGAATGGAAATGAGTACACAAGGACCTGTAAATTTACAGCAATTGAGTACCATTGGTTCTTTGCACCATACCACGGAGATGGTGACTGGGCTAAAATTCAATATGAATATGAAAAGAATTCAGAATGGCTCCTTAGCGATCCAAATAGCTATACAATCGTTCCACCAAGTAACTTTAACTGGTCAACAGTTCTTAGCTACCTACCATTTATAATTTTAATTGTTATAGTTGTAATCTTTATGGTTATCTCCATGCGTCAAGCTGGTGGTGGCAAAATGGGTGGCTTTGGTAAGTCTAAGGCAAGAAATGTAACAGATGGCGACAAGCGTGTTACCTTTGATGACGTGGCTGGTGCTGATGAGGAAAAGGAAGAATTAACAGAGTGCGTTGAGTACCTCAAAAACCCTTCAAAATTCACACGTCTCGGCGCAAAAATCCCACATGGTGTGCTTTTAGTAGGCCCTCCAGGTACAGGTAAAACCCTCCTTGCAAAGGCGGTAGCTGGCGAGGCGGGCGTGCCATTTTATTCAATGTCCGGCTCTGACTTCGTTGAAATGTATGTCGGTGTTGGTGCATCACGTGTAAGAGATTTATTTGATAATGCAAGAAAGAGCCCTGCTGCAATTATCTTTATTGATGAAATTGATGCAGTTGGTCGTCAAAGAGGCGCAGGCCTTGGTGGTGGTCACGATGAAAGAGAGCAAACACTTAACCAGCTCTTAGTTGAGATGGACGGCTTTGATGGACACTCAGGCATTATCGTTATGGCGGCAACAAACCGTCCTGATATACTTGACTCAGCTCTTCTTCGTCCAGGTCGTTTTGACCGTCAGGTTACTATTAGTTACCCTGACTTAAAGGGCAGAGAGGATATTTTGAAGGTACACTCAAAGGATAAGCCATTTGAAGAAAGCGTTGACCTTCATAAAATTGCTCAAACAACTGTTGGCTTTACTGGAGCTGACCTTGCAAACCTTCTTAATGAAAGTGCGCTTTTAGCTGCACGTCGCTCAAAGAACCTTATTGGTATGGCGGAAATTGAGGACTCTATGATTAAAATTACCGTAGGTACTCAAAAGAAGGCAAGGAGAATGAGCGAAAAGGAAAGACGTAACACAGCATATCACGAGGCTGGTCACGCTATTCTTTCACACATTCTACCATCACAAGACCCAGTTAGACAGATTTCAATTATTCCAAGTGGTAGAGCCCTTGGTTATACTCTTACCCCACCTGTTGAGGACAAATATAGCGAGTCTAAGCAGGAAATGAAGGAAAGAATCGCTATGATGCTCGGTGGTCGCGTTGCAGAGCAAATTGTTTTTGGCGACTACACAGGCGGTGCATCTAATGATATTATGCGTGCAACTGAGGTTGCAAGAAAAATGGTTACCGTTTATGGTATGAGTGAGGAGCTTGGTACAATTCACTTTGGCTCACAGCATGACCAAGACGCGATATTCCTTGGTAGAGATTTCTCTCAAACACCAAGCTATTCCGACCAAACTGCTGCTAAAATTGATGCAGAAATTAAGAAAATTATTGATGAATCCTACAATCTTGCAAAGGACCTCCTTACAAAGTATAGAGAAAAGCTTGATTTCATAACAGAGTTCTTAATGCGTAACGAAATTATGGATGATGAGCAGTTTAATCTTGCTATGCAAGAGGGCGTAACAATGGAAGAGGTTGAATCCTTAATGACTGAAAAGAAAAGAAGAAGTGAGGAAGAAAACCAGCGCCGTGCAAGGGAGCTTGAGGAGGCTAAATTAAAGGCAGAGGAGGAGCGCAAAAGACTCGAGCGTGAGCTTGGTCTTAGCGATGAAGCCACTGATTTAGAAATTGGCGAGGAAAAGGCAAGCTCAAACGTAGCTGAGCCACAGCCAAATGATCAAAAGGACGAAGACAATTCGGAAAATACTAACAATTAAAAAATGGAGCAGGTGCTATTGCACTTGCTCTTTTTATATTTTTTTGTATCTAAATAGGATTTATAGTTTATTATAAATATA
>JAZOCP010000207.1:0-2024 GCA_045596585.1 Eubacteriales bacterium | reverse complement strand
ATCAAGAATTTGTAAAAGCATCTAAGCAAATGAACAAAAAGAATATGTCAATAGGCGTACGTACCTTTGACCCTAATATTAATAACGATTTAATCAACAAGCTAACTGGTCTTACAAAGAAGGACATAAGAGTAATAAAGCTTGATTCTATTAGTGATATTCCAACACCTACACAAAGATGTGATGGTAAGATTGTTTCTAAGGGAACATCAAGCGCACTTTTAAAGGCAGTTCTTACTTGTAAGAGAATTTTAAAAACAAGAAAGGTACTCACGGTACTAAAAATAATGGCGTCAATAAATGGCTCTATTTATTTGGGCTTAGCGGCGTTTGGTGTTATAAACCTATTTGCGCGTGCGCAATCAAGCGTGATAGTTCTTTTATATCTACTTATGACCTACGTAATGTATATTACTTCACTTATTTTTATGCCGAGTAAGAAATAATGCAAAGAGACATTAGCACAATTTTAAGGTCCGTTTCAAAGCCTGCAAGATATACAGGTGGTGAATTCGGACAGATTATAAAGGACAAGTCAAGGGTAAAAACAAGAGTTGCGTTTTGTTTTCCTGATACCTATGAAATCGGTATGTCAAACCTTGGACTTAAAATCCTTTACGGCGCTATAAATGAGCTTGACTATGCTTGGTGCGAAAGGGCATTTGCTCCTTGGCCAGATATGGAAGAGAAGATGCGTCAAAGCCAAATTCCTCTTTTTACCCTTGAATCTAAGGATGAAATTAGAGAATTTGATATAATGGCAATTTCAATGCAGTATGAGCTTTGTTATACTACTGCAATAAATATGATTGATTTAAGTTGCATCCCTGTTTTTGCAAAGGACAGGGACGACACCTATCCAATAATTCTCGGTGGTGGTCCTTGTGCCTATAACCCTGAGCCTGTGGCTGACTTTTTTGATATTTTCAGCATCGGAGAGGGTGAGGAATCTCTTTGTGAGCTCGTAAAGCTTTATACCGATATGAAAGAAAGTGGTAAGTACACAAAGGAAAGCTTTTTACGCGAGGCAAGTCACTTAGAGGGCTTCTACGTGCCATCGCTTTACGATGTTACATATAAAGAGGATGGCACTATTAGCTCTTTTGAGCCAAAATATAGCGATGTGCCTAAAAAGGTAAGGAAGAGAGTGGTTAGCGATTTAAACACCTCATATTTTCCTACAAAGCCCATTATGCCATACATAGAAACCGTTCATGATAGAATAATGCTTGAAACCTTCCGTGGCTGTATAAGAGGTTGTCGCTTCTGTCAGGCTGGTATGGTTTTCCGCCCTGTGCGTGAAAAGAGCGCAGAGGTCTTAAATAAACAGGCTATGGAAACATACAAAAACACGGGCTATAACGAAATTTCCCTTACATCGCTTTCAATAAGTGACTATTCATGTTTACATGAGGCAACTGATTTACTTCTTGACTGGACAAATGAAAAAAAGATAAATTTATCTCTTCCATCGTTAAGAGCTGATAGCTTTACAAGAGAGCTTATGCGTAAAATCTCTGGTGTTCGCTCAAGTGGTCTTACCTTTGCCCCTGAGGCGGGTACACAAAGATTGCGTGATGCGATAAATAAGAATCTATATGAAAAGGACCTTTTAAACGCAGTTCACCTTGCATTTGAGGGAGGAAAGAGCCAAGTTAAGCTATATTTTATGAACGGACTACCAACTGAAACTTACGAGGATATTGAGGGGATTTCCACCCTTGCCTCTGCAGTGGTTGACGAGTATTATAGGACTGAGGGGCGCCCTCGTCGTCCTGTTAGTGTTACTGTTTCTGTTTCTTGCTTTGTACCAAAGCCACATACACCATTTCAGTGGGAGGGACAGGACACACTTGAGTCACTACGTTCAAAGCAAATGTTTCTTGCTGAAAAGATTACGGATAAGAAGATTCGCTATAATTGGCACGAGGCTAAGGTTTCAAGGCTTGAGGCTGTATTTTCTAAAGGTAATAGACGTCTTTCAAGCGCAATTTATGAGGCGCAGAGAAGAGGCATGCGCTTTG
>JAZOCP010000206.1:0-7469 GCA_045596585.1 Eubacteriales bacterium | reverse complement strand
AGAGTTTGTTGATATTGCAGGTCTTGTAAAGGGTGCAAGCCGTGGTGAGGGACTTGGTAATAAATTCCTATCACATATAAGAGAGGTAGATGCAATTGTACACGTTGTACGTTGCTTTGAGAATAATGACATTATTCACGTTGATGGCTCAATTGACCCACTTCGTGACCTTGAAACAATAAATTTAGAGCTTATTTTTTCCGATATGGAAATTCTTGAAAGAAGAATTGACAATGTAAAAAAGGCAATGAAGGGCGATAAAACCCTTGCTCCAAAGGTTGAGCTTTATGAAAGAGTAATGAAAACCCTTGAAAATGGCAAAAGCGCAAGAAGTCTTGATTTTACCGACGAGGAAAAGGAATGGATTAGCGAGGTTGCACTTTTAACAATTAAGCCAGTAATCTATGCTGCAAACATTAGTGAGTCTGATTTGTCTAATCTTGATGCAAACAGCCACCTACAAAAGGTAAAGGAATTTGCCGCAAGCGAAAAGAGCGAGGTAATACCTGTTTGCGCTGGAATAGAGGCTGAAATAGCAGAGCTTGAAAACGAGGAGAAGGAATTGTTCCTTTCAGAGCTTGGCATTGAAGAAAGCGGTCTTGACAAACTAATCAAGGCAAGCTATTCACTACTTGGACTTATAAGCTACTTAACAGCTGGACCTAAGGAGGTTCGTGCTTGGACAATTACAAAGGGAACAAAGGCACCAGGTGCTGCTGGAAAAATCCACTCGGATTTTGAAAGAGGCTTTATTCGTGCAGAAATTGTCTCCTTTGATGATTTAGTTGCATGTGGCTCAATGAACGTTGCAAAGGAAAAGGGACTTGTTCGTTCAGAGGGTAAGGAATATGTAATTAACGATGGAGATATCGTATTATTTAGATTTAATGTTTAATAATTAAAGCTCCACCAAAAATGGAGCTTTAAATCTAAGAAAAGGAGGAGAAAATGAAAAAGTATTTAAAGAGCATTCATACAAGATACATGCTTATTTTTATGGTAATAATGATACTTACAATAGTGATTCTCGGTATTATAATTACTAATATTATTAGCAACTTCACCCTTGACTTAAAGCTTAAAGAAATGTATGAATCAAACGTTACTATCTCCTCTTATTTTAAGGCTGAAGAGGAAAATGGCGAATTGCCAGAGGTTGCAAGCGAAGAGGGCGAGATAAACCCTACGCTTATGGAAACATTAAGGACGCTGTTTTTAATTTCTCCGCAAACTGGTGTGTTGGTGTTTGATGGAGAGGGCAATTTGTTACTTCACTCAAGTAAAACAGATGACGGAATTGAAAGCATTATCAAATATGATAGAGAAAATGCACCAGACATTATTAGTAGAGAAAAGCTACCACTGGACTTTTTAAATCGCGTATGGCATAATGGTGTTGCCTCAATGAATGATAACTGTAATGGCTATTTTGACAAAGAGGTATATCTTTATGCTAAACCAATTGTTACAATGGTTGAAGTGCCAAAAAATGAAGAAAATACAGACACGGAGTCTGCTGTTTTATTAACAACAGCTACTGAAGAAAACATTGATTCTGATGAAAATATCAATCAAGATACAGATATAGACAAAGGTGAAGACAACGAAAAAGAGGATGAGGAAGAAGAAAAGCCAGAAATGGTAGAAAAGCTCCTTGGTGTTGTTCTTTGCTATGATGCAGGCGATACAGAGCAGGACCGTATGCTCGATAGTATGATGAGTGCAATTATTACTACTCTTATTTGGATTATGATTGCCTCACTTGTTGCTATATATGGTGTTAGCTACTATTCAATGAGGCCACTTCGTGAAATCGGTCGCGCAGCTAAGAGCTTCTCACGTGGTAAATACAATGTAAGAGTCAAGGTGCGTGGCAATGACGAGCTTGCCGAGCTTGCTGATTCATTCAACAAAATGGCAATAGCAATTGAGTCAAAAGACGAAATGCAAAAGAATTTCTTATCTAATGTGTCACACGACCTAAAAACACCTATGACTACAATAGCTGGCTTTATAGATGGTATTTTAGATGGTGCAATCCCTACGGACAAGCAAGAGTATTATCTAAATATTATAAAAAATGAGGTTAAGCGACTTAGCCGTTTAGTTACCTCGCTTCTTGATATTTCTCGCTTACAGTCAGGAGAACGTAAGTTTGAATTTAAGCAGTTTAATATATGTGAGCTTGCACGTCAAACGGTTCTTTCCTTTGAAAATCAGCTTGAAGAGAAAAGGCTTAATGTTGAGTTCGACACAGATGAGTTTGATATGATGGCATATGGCGATAACGATGCTATAAACCAAGTAATATATAACCTTTGTCACAATGCGATTAAATTCTCAAATAATGAGGGACTTTATAGAGTAAGCATTAAGTACGAAGGACCTGACAAGATTAGATTTACAATGTACAATGAGGGCATTGGTATTTCTGGTGAAGACTTGCCGTTTGTATTTGATCGTTTCTATAAGAGTGATAAGAGTAGAGGTCTGGATAAAACAGGTACAGGTCTTGGCTTGTTCATATCAAAAACAATCATAGAGGCGCATTCAAACGAAATAACAGTAAATAGCGAGTTTGAGAAATGGTGTGAATTTAGCTTTACACTTGACCGAAAGGAGCCAAATAGTGAAAATTGAGTATGTAGCAACCTGCTTGTTCGGTCTTGAGGGACTTCTTGGAGAGGAAATAGATTCCCTTGGCTATACTCGTGTGGAAACAATGGACGGAAGAGTTAGCTTTAAGGGTGATGAAAGCGCTTTGGCTATATCAAATATTTCACTTCGCTTTGCTGAGAGAGTTTACATCAAGGTTGGTGAGTTTTATGCCACCTCCTTTGATGAGCTTTTTGAGGGTACACGCGCTCTTGATTGGTCGTTTTGGATTGATAAGGACGATATTTTTCCTGTTCGAGGACATTCAATAAAAAGCACACTGTTTTCAGTCCCCGATTGCCAAAAAATTATAAAAAAGGCAATAGTATCAAACCTATCAAAGGAATATGGTATATCTTGGTTTGCAGAGACTGGAGTTAAATATCAAATTGATTTCTTTCTCTTTAAAAACCGCTGGACACTTATGATAGATACCTCTGGCACACCTCTTCATAAAAGAGGATATCGACCAAAATCAAACGAAGCGCCAATAAGAGAAACCCTTGCATGTGCAATGGCAAAGCTCTCGCGCCCGCGTGAGGATGTTCTTTTTTGGGACCCGTTTTGTGGCTCTGGTACAATAGCGATAGAGGCAACGATGCTTGCTCTAAATATAGCACCAGGCTTGAATCGTGAGTTTTGTGCAGAAAAATTTCCACAAATAAAAAAATCCATATGGCAGAATGCAAGAGAAGAGGCAAGAGCAAAAATAATCACAAGTGAATTTGAGGCATATGCCTCGGATATTGACCCTGTGTGTGTCGAGCTTGCTCGCGAAAACGCTAAAAATGCAGGAGTTTTAAACAATATTAAGGTTTTCCAAAGAGATGCCTTAACTATTAAAACTGAGGGTAGGCGAGGCACTATTGTTTGCAATCCACCATACGGTGAAAGACTTTTTACTATGAAGCAAACAGAGGACTTATACAGAAAAATGGGTAAGCACTTTGCAACACTTGATAGGTGGCAACAGTATGTAATGACAAGCCACGAGGGCTTTCAAGAGCTTTTTGGTAGGCGTGCAGATAAGGTTAGAAAGTTATATAATGGTATGATACCTTGCTATTTTTATCAATTCTTCAAAAATAAATGATTAAATAAACAATCTCTGTAAATACTACTAAAAAGTATTTACGGAGGTTTTTTATGTCTAAATTAACCTTTGATTTAGAAGAAAATATAAGAGAAATAGACAAGCTACTTCGCCCAAGTGAAAACTTTGATATTATAAAGCGCGAGATGGAAATTAATGGCGAAAGAATCTTTATGTATTATGTTGATGGCTTTGTAACGAGTGCTATAATGCAAAAGCTAATGATGCACCTAACAAGTGTTAAGGATTTTGGAAGTGGTAACGAGGGAGATGCTGAAAAATTTGCTAAAAGAAGTGTACCAAGCGTTGAGGTTGATCCTGTATTTGATATAGAAACGCTTGTTACGCAGGTGTTGTCAGGTTGCTCAGCAATTTTAGCGCAAGGCCTTGGCAATGGCGCAATAATAGTTGATGCGCGTTCATACCCTGCAAGAGTAACGGAGGAGCCAGGAAATGACCGCGTTATGCGTGGCGCACGTGATGGCTTCGTTGAAACATTAATTTTCAACACAGCAATGATAAGAAGGCGAATAAGAGATCCAGAATTAAGAATGAAATATCTATCAGTGGGAGAAAAGTCAAAAACAGATGTTGCAGTTGTATATCTTGATAAAAAAGCTGACCCTGTGTACGTAAATGAATTAATAGAGAAGATATCAAAAATAAAAACTGATGCATTACCTATGGGGCACCAAAGCCTTGTTGAATGCTTGATTAAAAAGAATTCCTTAAATCCATTTCCAAGAGTCAGATGCACAGAAAGACCGGATTGTGCTTGTGCTTCAATTTTAGAAGGAAGTGTAATAATACTTTGCGACACCTCACCAGAGGCAATAATTCTGCCAACCGCTATTTTTGATTTTTTACAAGATACAGATGACTACTATTTTACCCCTATAACAGGCACGTATTTAAGACTTGTAAGACAGCTTGTCTTTTGGGGCGCAGTTGTTTTAACACCTGTTTGGTATTATCTAATAACCAACCCACAAATAGTTCCAGAATGGCTATATTTCATCGTGCCTAATGATACAGGGGCTGTACCTATCTTGATACAGCTTTTACTTGTCGAGTTTGTAATTGATGGTTTAAAGTTGGCATCACTTAATACCCCAAGCGTAATGTCAAATTCCTTTGGAGTTATTGGTGGACTTTTGCTTGGTGATTTTGCTGTTGAGGTTGGGTGGCTCAGTGCGGATGTAATATTTTATATGGCAATTGTATCAATGGCAAGCTTTACGCAGTCAAATTATGAGCTTGGCTATGCACTAAAATTTGTAAGAATTATAACACTTTGCTTGGTTGCTTTTCTTGGCGCTTGGGGACTTTTAATTGGCGCCTTGATCGGTGTTCTTTTAATCATAACAACTAAAACAATTAACGGAAAAAGGTCGTACCTGTATCCATTATTCCCATTCAACCCAAGGGCACTATCTCGACTTGTATTTAGACGACATAAGCAAAAATAATAATAAAAAAGCAAGCACCATAAAGTGCTTGCTTTTAATTTATGCCTCAGGAATATAATCAGGGTTTGCTATCATTATTTCAATCTCAGAAATCTTATGTGTTTTTGGGCTGTTCCACTTATAATCCTTTATCGTAATTTCAATCTTCTTAACCTTGATAGGCGAAGTTGATTCGTAAACAGTTACCTTTTCACCACTTCCGTCGGAAACATTGGCTTCTATGACCTTAGGTCCCCAAACAACGTTTCCGTTAGCATCGTAGCATTTCATTTCTGAGTGTGTCCAGTTTCCAGTTACATAAGCGTTTATTAGGTAAATATCAAGCTCCTCGGTGAAAACTATGGTAGCTGTTTCGCCAACCGCACCATACCAGTCGTTTCCTGCGGTATATACATCACATGAAACCTTATCACCGTCAACTAAGTTGTAAAGCTGATCATCGCGCTCTCCTGAACCACCATCTCTATAAATGCTTTCTATTTTATTGGCAGGAAGAACAACAGTAGGACTGTTGTTTCCGGTTGCCCATCTTGCATAGATTGTTAAATCACCTGTTAGTCCAGTGATTTTTTCAATCTTTTGTGTGAAGTTAGCATCTCTGTACCAACCAAGCGTTGTATATTCGCCTGCGTTTGCTTCCTGAAGAGTAACAACATTCAAATAATCATAAGTGTCTGGGTTAGGGTTGTTAACGACATAGCTAGCAACCTGATTACCATATACGTATGTTATATTGTATTTTTCAAGAGTCATCTTTGCATATACAATAATTGTTTTTGGATTTGTAGGATCAATTGAAATTTGAGTTATTTTATTGTTATAACCCTCATCAGAGAACCAACCATCAAATGAATATCCTTTCTTTGAAAGAGTAGGAAGAATAATTGTAGATGCAGAATCCTCAACTGTATAGTATGTCTTTGTTCCAGCAGGAACTGAAAGTCCTTGATCGTTTGCATAAATGATTTGATACTGAATAAGTCTTAATTTAGCTACTAAAACAAGGTCGTCGGTTTGCTCAGTGCCATTGATTTTTGTCAGCTTAGTGCTTGTGCCTTCTAAATACCAACCATCAAATTCCATACCATCAGCAGTAAAGCTTGGGTCAAGTAGTGTGAATGAGGTAGTGATATCATATTCGTTAATATTTCCTTGGGCATTTGTAATACCAGTATCAAGCTTATATTCTATTTTATGCTTTATAATTTCAAAGTTAGCATAAACACTTATATTACCAGAGCTACCAGCTGATACACCAGTTGCTGGTTTAGTGAAGTCTTTATCGTAGAACCAACCCTTGAATGTGTAGCCAGCACGAGTGGCATCAACAAAAACAATTTCGTCCTCTGCATTATAATCAATAGGATTTTGATGCTCTGCTTGAGTTGCTCCATTGTAGATAATATCAAATCTTATAAGCTCCCAATTAGCAACTATAACAAGGTCCTCATAATATCCCTCGGTGCTTGTAATAGGCTCACCATTTACTGTCCAACCTGTAAATGTATAGCCGTCACGAGTTGGAGTATAAAGATTAGCTGTTTTCTCAACAGAGAATTTATTTGGGTTTGCAGCATTTTGTGTTCCATTTGCTAAGTCGTAAGTGATTTTAAATTCTGTTGGTCTCCAAACTGCATAAAGAGTAGTTTTCTTTACAGGACCCATTTCGAAATTAACGCCGTCCTTATAAATTACAACTCCGTTTGGAGTTGTTGCCCAACCTTGGAATGTATAGCCATCTCTTGTAAACTCATTTGATAAAAGTGGCTTTGTATCGTCAGTTTTCAAGGTCATAATGTTCATTGTACCCTCGCCACCATTGGCATCAAATACAATATTGTTAAAATTAGCCTTCCATTCAGCCTTGACAGTTACATCCTTGGTGATTTTTACAGGTTCCCAGGTTTTACCATTAGCGACCCAACGAATAAAGGTATATCCAGGACGAACTGGAGTATCAGGAAGCTCGATAACAGAGTTATAAGGATATAGGCGTTCTATGTTAAAATCACCATTTCCTAAAACAAAAGTGATTTTGCAAGGTGGACCAGTTGGCTCCTCTGGTTTAGTCGTTCCTTCGTTAGTATTAGTGTTGGTATTGGTATTAGTATTGGTATTTACGTTACCTACATTTGTATTAGTGTTAACAGGAGTGTTTTCATCACCACAAGAAACAACAAAAATAGCAACTAATAGCAAAAACATACACAAAAGAATGCTAAATAGCCTTTTATTCATAAAAATACCTCCAA
>JAZOCP010000205.1:0-9427 GCA_045596585.1 Eubacteriales bacterium | reverse complement strand
GGAATAAGAATTAGTGCAGGATATTCCCATGTTGCAGAGCCATACTTTTCGCCGGAATAATAGAACTCAAAAAGAGTACAGTGTATTTTGTGGTCAATAAGCTTGGCTTCATTTATTGTAATCCACTCAGCATCCTTACCTTTATAGATTTTATAATAAAGAACATAGTAGTTTTCAAAGGTTTCTTCTGTTATTTTAGAGAGTTCTGTGTTCTGCTCATCTGTTAGGTCAAATAGCTCTATAAATTCAGCATATGATGTTATAAGCATACCATTACTATCAAAAGACTTAAAGCCTGTATAATACTCGTAACCCTCTATTTCTTCTACGTTAGCACTTGTTTCGTCATAGTCAACCTCGATTTTTTCAACACTTTCAAGGTTAGAAAGACCGTCTAAAAGCTCCTCTTGCACCACACTATATGCATCAAAGTTAGAAAATTCAAGCGATATTTGATTTTCCAAGGAGCTGAGTACAATATTAGGGTTATCCTTGATTACACTTTGAGCAAGCTCTAATGCCTCGTTTACATCATCCTTACAGGTTACTTTAACCGAATAACTAAATGTGCTTGGAGCATATTTGATATATTGATTAAAGCTTTCATTATAGCCTATATAGCCTGCATATTTATTTGTTGGGTGCATATTCCACGGATATTTTATGTGCTCGCTAAGGTTGATTGTAACCTTTTGGCTTCTTACGTTGACTCCGTCCTCTAAATCACGTGGGTTATATGCAAACATAGATGCGATAGGAATTATTTTGTCTGGTTGTTCCACATCAAGGTCTGAAAAATCCTCATTCCATCCATAATCAGGAAGTCTTTTTTGGTCAATAACAAGATATATTTCGTCACCGTTATATTCATCTAATGGGACAAAATTACCGACACGGTCAACGATTACATATTCCTCGTCAAGGTCGTATGAGCTTTTTATAAATTCGGTGCTATAAGCTTCGCCCGTGAGGTGAATAACAAGCGAGTATTCAAATGAATAGGAAATTAAATGCCCGTTATATAGCCCATGAGAGCCGGGGTAACTTTCTTGAGTCCAAATCTCGCCTGTGTGGACTAATTTGATTATATCACCTGCTACTATGTCCTCCGGTCTTTCAATGGTGCCAAAGGTACTGTCTAAATATCCGTCATCACAGAGCAACGCTATTAATCCAGGATGGTGAAACCCGTAATCATAGGTATATTGGAAGTATGACGTTGCAATTTGGGGCTCAGGTTCTGGTGTTGGCTCGGGCTCAGGTGTTGGCTCGGGCTCTGGAGTTGGCTCGGGCTCGGGAGTTGGCTCGGGCTCGGGTGTTGGATCTGGTGTTGGCTCAGGCTTTTGCTCTAAAATATCAGGGTTTGGCTCATTACAACGAGCGCATTTTTCAAGGACGTTGCCATTTTCGTCAATGAAAAGGTGGTCAAAATTATCCTCGCCCTCGGTGAGTCCGCAATAGCCACAGGTAGCCTTGTAAGTGCATTGTATTGCGTCATTTGTTGCCCACAAATGGCCCTTTATGTTATATGGCTTTCCACACAAATTACATTTTGTGTCGCAGTAGGTATTATCATACTCGTGCTCACAGACTTTATTTCCACAAGCAACAAAAATTAATGATATCATCAATACTATTAGAAATAATGAAATTAATTTGGTTTTTTTCATAACTCTTCCTCCTTTTTAAGAAAAGTCTTGCTTCTCTCTACTAATATAGACGAAATTTTTAGTCATTTGGTTACATCGTATAAAAAATTTTATCACAATTTATTATTTTTGTCAATAATAAACAAAAAGCCCCTGCTTGGCGCAAAGGCTTTTTTATTACTGTGTTTTTAAAAAATGGCACACTGTGTCGTAAATTCTATCCATTGAGTCAATTTCCATTGTTTCCTTTGGTGTGTGCAAGTTATGTACGTTTGCGCCAACGGAAATGGCGCTAAGTCCATTTACAGCTGAGGTGATAAGACCACACTCAAGACCTGCATGGATTAGTGTTGGCTCGGTTTTTCTGCCTGTTGCTTCGTAATATGCTTTTTGATATTTTAAAACAAGTGGTGAGTCACTTTCATCCTGCCAAGATGGATATCTTTCGTGATGATAGAAGTCTGCACCTATTTTGCTTGATAGCTTTTCAAGCTCGTTCGTTGAATAATCAAGCCCTTGCTTTGTGTATGCGCGAGAGGAAAAGCCAACCATTATTTTGCTTTCCTCTGTCCTTATTCTTGCTAAATTTCTTGAAATGGATGGCAAAATTGGTGCTTTATCTCTATACTTTAAAACTGCATTTGGAATTGATAAAATATCTATTATTTTTTTAGTGTCAGCTAAGGAAAAAGTGCTTGACGTGTCTGTTTTTTCAATATTAAAGGTGAGCTCCTTGTCCTCTTTTTTAGTTGGCATATTTAATATTTCACTTGTTATTTTGTCTATTGATTTTTCAAGCTCTTTATTGTTTGTTGGCACTATTACGCACTCACACTCACGTGGGATTGCATTGTCCTTGTCACCACCTGAAATATAGCTGATTTTATAATCGGTTACCTTTCCTATTTTCTCAAGTGCCATGCCCATTAATTTATGTGCGTTAAGTCTGCCTTTATCTATATCCTCACCAGAGTGGCCACCACATAAGCCACCTATTTTTATTTTATAGGCGCTATTTTTGTTTTCCTCTTTTATGAGAGGCAAGGAAATTTCTGTCCTCACACCGCCACAGCATCCGATAATAATGGTGTTTTCCTCGGCAGAATCAAGATTTATCATTTTTGTTGCTTTTATTTTTGAATAATCAAATTTACCAGCACCGACAAGCCCTATTTCCTCACTGGAGGTAAATAAACACTCAAGCCTTGGGGTAGAAATATCACTTTCAAGTATTGCAAGCATTAAGCTAACACCAAAGCCATCATCAGCACCGAGTGTTGTGCCATTTGCACTTAAAATGTTTCCATTTTGAATTAGCTCGATAGGGTCAGTATCAAAGTTGTGCACCTTATCAAGGTTTTTCTCTGCGACCATATCGGTATGTGCTTGTAGCATTACTGTTTCTTCATTTTCTCTTCCACAGCTTGCTTCCTTTATTACTAAAACATTATTATCTTCGTCACGATAATATTCAAGCAAGTGCTCCCTTGCGAAGCTTACTATATAGCTTGCAATTTCCTTTTCATTTCTTGATGCACGTGGAATTTTTGATATTTCCTCGAAATAATAAAAGGGTCTTTCGTTTTTTACACCAACAATAGCCATTTTCCCTCTCCATAAGTTAACTTTATAGGTATATTTTATCACCTTAAACAAATTTTGTAAATAGAGTTTTAAAAGTATTGCATACACTTGACAATAAATTGTCAATATTATATAATATAAATGATTTGTAAAATTAATGCAAAGTTGAAAGGAGGTCCTATGAAAAAAATTGACCCTGTCATTTTAAAGGAAACTGGCTTCGTTGCTATCATCTCTTTTTTAATGAGTGTTTTTATGCAGGCTGTTTTCTTAATTGTTGACTTTTTTGCACCAGGCTCATGGACGTATCTTGTCATAATTGGTAATTTAATTGGCTTCATAGCGGCGGTTGGTAACTTTTTCTTAATGGGACTGACCGTTCAAAAGGCGCTTGGCAAAGGTGAAAAGGATGCGGCAAGCTTTATTAAGCTTTCTCAAATGGGAAGACTGCTTATGCTATTTTTAATAGCACTTAGCTCTTACCTAATTGATCTGTTTGCCTTTAAGAGCTTTAGTGTTGGCTTTATAATTGCAGTTATTGTGCCTTATATTTTCCCAAGAATTGCAGTTATGCTCCGCCCTCTTGCTTTAAAAATCAAGCAAAGGAGGAATAAAAATGACCAAAACTAAAAAATCAGCCTCCTTTATAGCACTTGATGTTTTTTATATTGTAATGGCTATTTTGCCACTTGCCGCTGGACTTTTACTTGATATTTTAACAACTCCTAGGGGTGGCGATGGCGTTGATATTGCGGGAGCAAGAATTTATTTTGAGCTTGAGCTTTTTGAGGGAACAAGATTTTTTAATATCATTATCTCCGAGGCACAGGTAAACTCTATTCTTGTAATTCTTACAATATTATTTGTATGCCTATATTTAACACATGGTGTAAAGGAAAAAATCGACCTAAAAAGGCAACACATTGCTGAGATAATTGTACAAAAGGTTGACTCCTTAGTTGGGGAAAATATGGGACAGAATTTTAGTGGCTATGCTCCATTTATTATTGCTATTATGGCATTATCTTGTCTTTCCAGCTTACTTTCCCTACTTGGTCTTTTCCCACCGACCTCTGATATAAATATTGTTGGTGGTTGGGCGATTTTAGTATTTATACTAATCACCTATTACAAATTAAAGTGTGGACCTCTTTACTACCTAAAGGGATTTACACAGCCGGTATTTGTGCTTGCACCGATTAACTTTATTAGTGAGTTTGCAACTCCTGTTTCAATGGCGTTCCGTCACTATGGTAATGTTATGTCGGGTGCTGTAATTTCGGTTCTTATTTCGTGGTTCTTAGAGACCCTTTCAAACTTTATTTTTGGTGCTATTACCTTGTTGCCTATCTTACAGGTAGGCTTGCCCGCTATTTTATCACTCTATTTTGATATATTTAGCGGTTGCTTGCAGGCATTTATTTTTGCTATGCTAACTATGCTCAATATTTCAACAGCCTTTGATGCTGATGAATATAATAGGCGAAAGCTTAAAAAACAACAAAAAAAGATGAATAAATTAAACGGAGGAAACTAATATGGAACTCGCTATTGGTATTATTTTAGGATGCTGTGCTCTTGGCGCAGGTATTGCAATGATTGCAGGTATTGGCCCTGGTATTGGTGAAGGTGAAGCTGTTGCTAAGGCTTGTGAGGCTATTGGACGTCAACCAGAGAGCAAGGGTGCTGTTACTACAACTATGATTATGGGTTGTGCTATTGCAGAAACAACTGGTCTTTATGCGCTTGTTATTGCTATTCTTTTGATTTTCGTTGCACCAAACACATTTGTCAATGTTCTTGAAAAGGCAAAAGGCATGGGATTATTTTAATTAAGGTACGATAGAGAACATGTTTACATCTGATTCATTAAATATAATTTCTGTCAACTTCTTCTCTATTCTATTTTCACTTTTAAACCTTGTAATTATCTTTATAATCGCTAAATTCTTACTTTATAAGCCTGTTAAGAAAATGCTTGAAAATCGTCAAAAGACTATTGACGACAGCTATAAAAGAGCTGACGAGGCAGAGGCGCTTGCAAATGAGCACCGTGAGGCTTATGAGGAAAAATTAAAGAGTGCAAAGGGCGAAGCCGATGAAATTATTTCAAGCGCTGTGGAAACTGCCAAGGCGCGTGGCCATGAGATAATTGAGGACTCAAAAAGAGAGAGCGAGCAAATTATTAAGCAGGCAAAGGAAAACGCCGAGCTTGAAATTAAGCGTGCTGAGGAAACTATTAAGGACGAAATTGTTGATGTTTCCACTTCTCTTACCAAAAAGCTTCTTGAAAGAGAGATTAATGAAAACGACCATAAGGATTTAATCGACTCCTTCATTGATGAAATAGGTGAAGAATAATGGCAGATTTAACTAAAGAATATGCATCTGCACTTTTTACTTTAGCAAGGGAAAAATCCCAGCTTGAAAAAGTAAAGGCAGAGCTTGAAGGAATAAAGGGGCTACTTTTAGAAAATGGTGATTATCTTTCCATTTTAAGGTCCCCTGCACTTCCTCTTTCCACCCGTCTTTCTATGATAGATGAATCATTTGGCTCACTTAGTGAGTATGTGGTTTCATTTGTAAAGCTACTTTGCGAAAATGCAAAAATTGAGCTTTTGGGTGAGTGCATTGAGGAATTTTTGGCTCTATATAAGGAGCTTACTGGTCGTGCCTTGGCTAAGGTTTACTATGTAAAGGAGCCAAGTGATGCGCAAAAGACTAAGCTTGAAGAAAAGCTTACAAAAACCACTGGCAAGGAAATTGATGCTATTTACATTGAGGACCCAAGCCTAATTGGTGGTATTAAGGTTATTTTTGAGGACAAGGTGCTTGACGGGTCCTTAGCTAACCGTTTAAGTAATATTAAGGGAGTGATTGGTAAATGAGTACACCCCAAGAAATAAGTAATGTAATTAAGCTACAAATTGAGAATTACAAGGAGCGCGCTAAAATGCAAGAGGTCGGCAAGGTTATTCTTGTTGGTGATGGTATTGCACGTGTTTACGGACTTGAAAACTGTATGGCAAATGAGCTTTTAGAGTTTGAGGACGGAAGCTTTGGTATGGCGCAAAACCTTGAAAAGGAAACAGTTTCAGTAGCGGTTCTATCTAATAAAAATGATATAAAAGAGGGCTCAATGGTTAAGCGTACTGGCAAGGTTCTTTCTGTGCCTGTTGGCGAGGGCTTTCTTGGTAGAGTTGTAAATGCTCTTGGTGAGCCTATTGATGGCAAGGGACCAATTTCATCAAGTGGAACACGTCCTATTGAGTCAGAGGCGCCTGGCATTATTGAAAGAAAAAGTGTTTCAGTTCCACTTCAAACAGGAATTAAGGCAATTGACAGTATGATTCCTATTGGTAGAGGTCAGCGTGAGCTAATTATCGGTGACCGTCAGACAGGTAAAACTGAAATTGCTATTGACACTATTATAAACCAAAAAAATTCTGGCGTTATCTGTATTTATGTTGCTATCGGTCAAAAGAGTACATCTGTTGCTCAGCTTGCCTCTGAGCTTGCGCGCAATGGTGCTATGGACTATACAATTATTGTTTCCGCAACTGCTGCAGAGAGTGCCCCACTTCAATATATTGCACCATATAGCGGCTGTGCAATGGCGGAATATTTCCGCGAAAAGGGCAAGGACGTGCTTATAATTTATGATGATTTGAGCAAGCATGCTGTTGCATATAGAGCTCTATCCTTGCTTATTCGCCGTCCACCAGGTCGTGAGGCTTACCCTGGTGACGTATTCTATCTACACTCAAGACTTCTTGAACGTGCGGCTTGTGTTGATGAGGCTTATGGTGGTGGCTCTATCACTGCTCTACCTATTATTGAAACACAGGCAGGTGACGTTTCAGCGTATATTCCAACTAACGTAATTTCTATTACTGATGGACAAATATTCCTTGAAACTGAGCTTTTCCATGCAGGAATTATGCCTGCAATTAACCCTGGTATTTCAGTTAGCCGTGTTGGTGGCTCTGCCCAATTAAAGGGTATGAAAAAGGTATCTGGTGAGCTTAAGCTACTCTACTCACAATATCGTGAGCTTCAGTCATTTGCACAATTTGGTAGTGACCTTGATGCTGATACAAAAAGACGTTTGGCACTTGGTGAAAGAATTGTTGCAATACTCAAGCAAGGCAGAAATGCGCCTGTAAAGGTTGGCTGTCAGGTAGCTATTGTTTATGCTGCTATTAATGGTTTCCTTGATGGAGTTAGCGTTAACGATGTGCCAGAATATGAAAAAAATCTATATACAAGACTTGAAAATAACTATTCTGATTGGCTAAAGAGAATTGAAGATGGCTATTTTGACAAAGAGGATGAGGAAAAATTAAAGTCCATTTTGTCAGAAATGAGGGTATAGCCTATGCCTAACACAAAAGCACTTCGTGTGCGTATAAAAAGTGTTAAGTCAACTGAGCAATTAACTAAGGCTATGGGTCTTGTTGCCTCCTCTAAAATAAGACGTGCAAATGAGGCTATGTATCGTGCGCGCCAGTATACGGTTGCGCTTGATAAAGCAATTGGCACGCTTACCTCCTCTCCCGACTCACAAAAGAGCCCTTATATGCAAAAACGCGACACAGGGCGCACTAAAATTATTGTGATAGCTGGTGACAGGGGACTTGCAGGTGGCTATAATGCAAACGTTTTTAGGCTTTGCAAGGAATATAAGGGGGCTGAGCTTATTCCTATTGGAAAGCGCGCTTGCGACTTTGTTTCCTTGTCTGCTAATTCCTCGGAAAGGTATTCCTTTGATGATGCATTTAAGCTTGCACAAGAGCTTTGTGATTCATTTGAAAAGGGAGAGTTTGACCGTTTAGGAATTATATACACAGCCTACCACTCAGTAATGACTCAAGAGGCTAAAATTAAGTGGGTTCTCCCTTTTGAAAGAGGCGAGGGCAATGATAATGCAGGCATGATTTATGAGCCTGACCACTTGACTGTTCTAAATTTAGTTGCTTGCGAGTATTTGGCAGGTACAATTTTGTCTCTTGTACGTGAGAGCTTTGCCTGTGAGGTAAGCGCACGCCGTATGGCTATGGACTCTGCTGGTAAAAATGCAAAGCAAATGATTAATGATTTAAGTCTTGAATATAACCGTGCAAGACAAGGCGCTATCACCCAAGAAATCACAGAAATTGTTGCGGGTGCTGGCGAGGTTAATTAAAAAATCTCCAAGTGAGGTGAATAATTTGGAAAAGAATAACATTGGAAGGGTTATACAGGTTATGGGACCTGTTGTTGACGTTTCCTTTAATGAGGGAGAGCTCCCTAACATATATAATGCGTTAACTATTCCAGTTGGTGAGCGCACCCTAACTGTTGAGGTTGCACAGCATATTGGTGATAACACTGCAAGGTGTATTGCCATGGCTTCAACTGATGGCTTACAAAGGGGTGTGGCAGTTACTGACACGGGCGCTCCTATCTCTGTTCCTGTTGGAAAAGCGACACTGGGTCGTATATTTAACGTTCTTGGTGATGCTGTTGACAACCAACCAAGCCCTGAGGGGGGTGAGCGTTGGGAGATACATCGTCCTGCTCCAAAATATGAGGACTTAAAGACCAGTGCTGAAATTTTCGAGACTGGTATTAAGGTAATTGACTTAATTTGCCCTTATTCAAAGGGTGGTAAAATTGGTCTTTTCGGTGGTGCGGGTGTTGGTAAGACAGTTCTTATTATGGAGCTTATTAACAACATTGCTAAGGAGCATGGTGGTATTTCTGTCTTCTCTGGTGTTGGTGAGCGTACTCGTGAGGGAAACGACCTTTATAATGAAATGAAGGGCTCTGGCGTTATTAAAAACACAGCGCTTGTTTATGGACAAATGAACGAGCCACCTGGGGCAAGAATGCGTGTTGCGCTTTCTGGTCTTACAATGGCTGAATATTTCCGTGATAGTGAAGGACAGGATGTGCTTTTGTTCATTGATAATATCTTCCGTTTCACACAAGCAGGAAGTGAGGTTTCTGCACTTCTTGGACGTATGCCATCTGCTGTTGGTTATCAGCCAACCTTGGCAACTGAAATGGGTGCTTTACAGGAAAGAATTACATCAACTAAGAAGGGGTCTATTACCTCTATACAGGCTGTTTATGTACCTGCGGACGACCTAACTGACCCAGCTCCTTCTACTACATTTGCGCATCTTGATGCAACCACAGTTTTGGCAAGA
>JAZOCP010000204.1:0-8423 GCA_045596585.1 Eubacteriales bacterium | reverse complement strand
CAATATCAGCAATTAAAGTGCCATTGCCAGCCTCTCCATTTTCGCCTATGATATCGTCCTCTCCAAGTCCTTGCTTAGTTGTTGCAAATAGTCCATAGGAAACTGTCTCGCCTGTAATTGTCTCATATGCTAAGATAGCCTCACCATTTACGCGATAGCCAATTGAAATGCCACCATTTCCACTTTCTGGTGTGGAGTAACCAAGGCATATAAAGAGTGGCTCAAGCTTTTCAGTCGATCCATGCTCACAGCCCTCGTTAGTACAGCCAACGTAGTATTCGCCCTCTTTCATAAAGCTTGTATAGGTAAGTCTTTCATCGGTTATATGTGAAAGTGCCTCTCTTATCGTATATTCATTGCACATTGAGCAAATAAGAGCCGTTGTGCAATCGCCATCGTCACCTGGGTTTGTGTGGATACCGTCAAATGCAACATCGCAAAGGTTGCAGTCGTAAACGAACAAACAGGTCTTTGCAGTGTAGTTTTTGTTTATATAGTCCTCATATGTGCAATATGTTGTTTTACTTGTGCTAAAGCGGTCAGAACCTGTTGCCTCACCAAGAGTACGAATTCTATCGTAATCTGTACCTGTATAGTACGTGGTAAATGAGGAGGAAGTACCGCCTATACACTGATTGTTCATAGTAGTTATGTTTTCTGTCAACACAAGCTCATTTAAATTGCTGCAGCTTTGGAACATCTGTGTACCTATTATTGAACCAAGCACTACTACCCTTTTCAAGCTGGTGCAACTGAGAAACACGTTTGAGCCCATTGTTGTAAGAGTAGACGGAAGAACAATTTCCGTTATTTGACATCTTGTAAATGCATATTCACCAATGGACGTTAAGCCCTCCGGCAAAACTAAATCGACAATTTGAGTGGTTTTGTTTGCGAAGGTATCTTTGTCGTTATTAAACGCTTGTTTTCCAATAGATACAGTGTTTTTAAGAACAACGTTTTTAACGTTCTCACATTGATAAAACATCTTCTCTCCAATTATTGGAGAATTTGAATAAACGTCTGTAAGAGAGTGACACTCTGCAAAAATGCATGTGCTTAAGCTTTCAAGAGTTGACGGCAGAGTAACCTTTTTAATATTTGTGTTAGCAAAGGCGTACTGACCGATAGTTGTGCATCCCTCAGGAATAACAAAATCACCTTCAATACCCGCATATCTAAATGCAGTGGTTTCTATTGTTTTAATAGTAGAAGGTAGAACAAGCTTTTTTAGAGAAATTGCATTTCTTGCAAAATCCTTTTTAATTGTTTCAACTCCGTTTGGTATAACAAGCTCTTCAAGTTTCGTACAACCTTTAAACTCTTGTTGTCCCATCGTTGTAAGTGTGCTTGGCAAGCTAACGCTTACAAGAGATGAAACAGATGATGCTCTGTCAGTATCGGTGGTTTTAATATCGTAAAATGTATAACCACCCATAGTTGTAAAGCCCTCTGGGAAAGATGCCGTCACCAATGAAGTATATCCACTTTCTGTTTTAAATAAAGATATTTTTGAAGAGATAGCACCACTTGGCGCTTCAACTCTTACCACATCAACAGGTCCATAAGACTTGCTTGCCTTGCTATTAAGATCATCATAGCTTATTTCAAGAGTTGTAGAGTTTTTAAAAATGTAGTATGCAGGGTATGTTATGCCATCGGACATTAAAACGCGTGAGGTGGCACCACTTGTACCATCAGTGCCAAATACGCTCTTGTCTGGCATACCATCAACCTCGGTAATTTCTGTCCACTCAGGAATTTCTGCGGCAAAAATTGAAATTGCAAAGACGAGCATTAATAAGGCTGAAATTGCAAAAGCTAATAGTAGTTTTCTCTTCATAAAATCCTCCTTAGATTCATATTACAACCTTTATTTATACAATTATAGCATAAACAAATTATAATTACAACTATTTAAATTAAAAATAATATTTTCCTTTTCCTACTGAATATTCCTTGCCGTCAATTACAATCGTTGATTTGACAGGCGTTTCAATTTCATACTTAATTTTACCATTTTCATGGTACCACTTTGAGAAAATTTTGCCCCCACGAGTATAAACTGTTGCGCTTAAATAATCAAGCTTGTCAGTTGGCTTTGGCGCAATTATTACCTCGCCAAAGGCTGGGGTCTTTGGCTTAATGCCACATGCCTCCTCATATACCCAGTCAGCAACTGAGCCATAGGCGTAGTGGTTAAATGAGTTCATATTCTTTGACCAAAACTCACCCTTTTCGTTTTTGCCATCCCAGTGCTCCCAAATGGTGGTTGCCCCTTGCTTAACTGAATATAGCCAAGAGGGGAACTCTTCGCTGAGCAATAAATCATACGCTGTTTCGGTGTAGCCATTTTGTGAAAGCGCGTGTAGTAAAAACGGTGTACCAACAAAGCCAGTTTGGAGCTTGGTGCCGTTTGCCTTTATCATATCATTTAACTGCTTAGCTACTGCTTTTTTGTCCTCGGTGATATTAAAATACAAGGCGAGAGTGCACTCGGTTTGAGTTTTATACTCCTTAAAGGTTTTTCTTATCTTTTCAAGGATTTTAGTGGCTAACGTGTCGTATTTTGTCCTGTCCTTGCCCAAAATTTCAGACACGTCTGCGACAATTTTCACGGAATTATAGTAAAATACTGAGGCAATAAAGTCCTCGTTTGACGAGCCACGATAGCTGCCACTTGGTGCATCAAGCCCAAGCCAGTCACCAAACTGCTCACACCCATACCAAAGGTATCTCTTTTTGGTGTTTGCACCTATGTAGCGTAGGTATCTTTGCATTGTGGTGTATAGCTTTTTAAGTATTTTTACGTTTCCATACGTTTTGTATATTTGGTATGGGATTATAGTTGCGCTATCTCCCCAAACAGCACCTGTGTTTTCAGTGGTTGACCAGTCCCAGCATACGGTTTGTGGGATTATGTTTGGTATGTTGCCTTTTTTTCCTTGGTCAAGCTTTAAATCTGTTAGCCACTTTTCAAAGAATGTTTCAACATCGTAGTTATAGGTGGCTGTTTTACAAAAAACGGTTGCATCGCCTGTCCAGCCCTGTCTTTCGTCCCTTTGTGGACAGTCGGTTGGTACGTCAAGGAAATTGCCCTTTTGTCCCCAAATAATGTTTGAAAACAGCTTATTAAGTAGGTCACTTGAGCCATCGAGGTAGCCTGTGCGCCTAATGTCCGAGTGGACAACTATTGCTTTTATGTTTTCTTGCTTTATCTCGCACGGAAAGCTATCTACACGAATATATCTAAAGCCCCAAAATGCAAGGCGTGGCTTGTAGGTGTTTTCCCCATTTTTGCAAATATATTCAAATCTTGCCTTAGCATCACGATAGTTTTCGTTATAAAAGTTGCCTTCCTTGTCAAGCTCCTCGCAAACTGTAAATTCTACCCTGTCGCCCTCTTTTGCATTGACTGTAAACTCGAAATAGCCTGTTAGGTTTTGACCGAAATCGACAATTGTGTCGCCATTTGGTGCTTTAAATATAGACACAGGGGCTAATGTTTCTTGCTCAATTACATTTACGCCCTGTTGCTTTACTATTATTTTTTTGTCGTGGTCAAGAACACGTGCGCAAGTTGGTGTGTCCTTATAAAGAGCATCGTATATTTCGCCATCATATAGCTCGGCAAAGCGTAATTTGTCCTTAGTGGCTTGCCAGCTACCATCTGACACTATTGTTTCTTTTGTTTTGTCGGTATAAATAATATCAAGCTGACAAATAAGTGATTTTGGCACGTTATTTGCAACAACAAAATTTATTTTTCCGTTATACCAGCCATCACCCACTAAAATTTCAAGCTTGTTTTCATTTTTTAGCTTTTTAGTTATATCATAAGACTGGTATTGTACTCTTTTACGCGAGGTAAAGCCTGGAGCTAAGATAAAATTGCCAACCCTTTCACCATTTAAGCTTGGGTAATAACAGCCAAGTGAGGTTATATTTAAGGTTGCCTTTTTTATCTGCTTTTTTGGGCTAAATTCCTTTACAAAGCAAACAGGCTCATATAGCTTGTTTTCTGGATGCACAATCCAGCTCGCATTTTCAAACATAATTTCCCTCTCTTTAGATAAGTACTTTACAAAAATTATACCATACGTTTGTCTTGAAATCAATAGAAAGCCCACACGGTATTCGTGTGGGCTAACTTTAATTTTTAAATATATTTGTTTTTATAGTGTTTATTCTATCTATCAAGCTTTCAATGTCGATTCTACCTCTTAAGGTGTCCTCTTCCTCAGTAACCACCATAGAGCTTGACATAATATCTTCTGTACTGCAAGCTTCAATTTGATATTCAGGCTTTATATACTTTTTCATATCAAGACCTCCTTAGTGTGAATTTTGAGCATCTATATAACCATAAATAGAATTATATGAAACTGTTAGATATTTTTCATCCTTTGTTTTTCCGCCAACGCATATATCGTCTGTATCTTGAACGTAGAACGAGGTGTTGTAATATACCTCTCTTCCCATTTCAAGCGTGCCATCGGCTGCTGGCATTACAACGTCCTTATATGCCTTTGATTCATCCTTGTGGAGTAAATATGCAGAAATAATAAGCTGCTCGTCCCCACGGGCAATTTCACTGCCATCAACATATCCAAGTCCCTTTGAATAGGTAACTATAAACTCAAGCGATGAAATGTTTCTATCCATTGTAGCTGATAGCTGTGCCTCTGTCAGGCAGTCGCCAAGATATTCAATGTTATTACGTACGTCTATTCCCTCTGTCACAAACATATCGTAAATTGTTTTCGTAAGAAATACTATTCCTATCTCGCACTCTCCATAAACTGCCTCATATGCTTCAAGCGCATTTGAATAAATTTCAAAGCCGTTTACAAACGCAGGCATATCGTCATATAAGCAAACGGAATATCCCTTTGAAATTAATATCGGTCTTACTGTGGTTTCTTCTGTTGCTTGTTGGCAAACCAAGCAAGCACCACCATAAGCAACGCCCTCATGATTTATGCCATATGGGTAAATGATATCGGTAACATTGGAGCTTGGGTCAATCATATGTCCGCCCAAAAAATCTGCACATAGTGTCGTGCTTGAAAGGAAATCTAAGGATTTTGCAAGAACCTTGCTTGCATTTCCTGCAAATTTAAAGTTTGAGCCGGAATCGTTAAATACATTCATTAACTCTTCAACGTCGGAAGCATCCTTTGCTGAAACGATAACTGGTGTATAGTCCTTGGACTGAGTAACTATACTGTCATTATAAATCTCCGTAATGGTAGCCGGAATAACAAGCAATTCAACCTTTCCTGCCATTGCAACTGCGCTCTTACCGATTTTTTTAAGATGTGTGCCTAAGAAAATATAGCTTGCACTTGAGCCAGTAAATGCGTAATCGCCAATTTCCTCAATTGAGCTTGAGAGAATGATTTCTGAAATATGATAGTTATCATTTTCGTGGAAGCAATATGCAGGAATAGTCTTAAGCTCAACGCATTTTGAAAGGTTGATTTTTGTAAAATGGCAACCCTCAAACGCGCCTTCACCTAAATGCCGTAGGTGCTTATTAAAGTTAAAGGTTGTAAGTGGGCAATCATGAAAGGCCCTATATCCAATTGACTCAATCATTTGGTGATTGTGGTTGCCTTGTACTGCTCCATTTCCTTCTCCCTCATGGTCAGCTAAGGTTTCACTTTCAAGCTCTGCAAGTGCCACACAATGCGCAAAAGCAAAATCACCTATTTTTAGTAGTGAGTTTGGCACCTTTACGTATGTAAGCGTGCTTGATTCAGTTGCGTGAGGATATGGCTTCTCGCTTGTGCCGTCTTCAATCCAATGGTTATCATCAACAAATGCCCTTCTTGGCACCTCTGTAACACCATAAGGAATTTCAATGCTGATAATATTTGCAACGGAAAGATTAACGCCTAAATAATTCCCAAGTCGCTCAAAATTCCAAGTTAAGGTAGAATCATTTTCCAAAATATAATACGCTGGGTACGTAGCCACTACCTCTTGACCATTTACGGTGTATTTCAAAAGCACTCTGGCGCAGTTTTCGTTATACCAACCGTCACAGTGCTCAGCTGAGCCGTGAAGCTCATCACCGAAAATATGGTGCTGTGGAACAATAGAGTCATCTATCTTTTCTGCAAGTGACCCAAAGCCAGCCTCTGCGCTAATTGGAAGTACAAAAAGCATAATTGCTATTACAAAAAATGGTGCTAATAAAACAATTTTTTTCATTAAAAGCCACATCTCCTTTAATTATAATACTTACGCATAATATATAATCACAGAGAATATTATATCACTCGCTAATAATTTGTCAACTAATTATTTATAAATATTAAAACTTTAGCAAAATACACAAAAACAACAATTTTATATACTGTTTTTTTGTGAATAAATTATTCTAAAAAATAAAAAAGGCAGGTATGCGTCCCTGCCTTTTTGTGTTTTTATGCTTGAGTTGTTATAAAGTCATTATATTTGATAAACGAATACTTTTCGCCCTCGTTAGGCTTGCTTGCTTGTAGGTAGGAATAGGTTGTGACACCTTCCTTTGTAGTGCCTACGAAAGCGCCGATAGCAAACTCTGCCTTCTTTTGCTCTTCTGTATCAAAGCCAAACATCTTAATAAAGATAAATGTAAAATCTTCATTGCCAATATCAGCAATTAAAGTGCCATTGCCAGCCTCTCCATTTTCGCCTATGATATCGTCCTCTCCAAGTCCTTGCTTAGTTGTTGCAAATAGTCCATAGGAAACTGTCTCGCCTGTAATTTCCTCATATGCTAAGATAGCCTCACCATTTACGCGATAGCCAATTGAAATGCCACCATTTCCACTTTCTGGTGTGGAGTAACCAAGGCAGGAGAAAAGAGCCTCTATTTTGCCGTTTTCATCATACAAACCACATAAATTACATTTACTAACCACCTTGATGTCCTCAAGATATGAGGTAACCACAATGTCGTTTGAACAGCTGGGGTGAACTCCATTGTTATAAGCTACGCAATCGCTATAGTTAACGACAAGGTTTATACCTGTGTATGTTTTTGTTTCATCATATTCGTTTAAAGAAATTTTGTTAGCATTTGAAATTGTTGCGCAGCTTTCAAATACGCTTGTATCACTGCCACTTACATAGAAAAATACTATGTTTGCAGACTGATTATTCCAAGAAGAATCTACAAACGTATCAGCAATTGATGTAACCGAGGAAGGAATATAAACTGTTTTAAGATTTGTGTTACCCGAGAAGGCAGCTTCAATTGTTGTTACGGTTTTTGGTAGCTTAATGCTTGTTAAGCTCTTTGCATTTTTAAAAGTATCTGAGTAAATTGTTGTTATTTGACAATTTTCAAAATTTTCAAGCGCCTTCAAGGAGTTAGCACCATCAAAGGCCTGCTTGCCAATGCTTGTTACAGTAGATGGAATATAGATTTCTTGTAGCTTACCACAATCGCTAAATGCCTTTTCGCCTATGGTTTTTAACTGTGATGTAGGGTTAATGGTTATAGAGCCTGCATATTTAAATGCTGAACCAAATGCGTTTGAATTTATCTTTGTGACAGAATCAGGCAACGTAATAACAAGTCGCTGGCAACCATCAAAAGCCCAAGATTCTATAGTAGTTAATTGAGTAAGCTCTGAAAGATTAGCAATATTCAAATTTCCGCTGTTACAGCCCTGGAACATACTGCCTGGAATTGATGTCATATCAGTAGGAAGCTTAATGAAGCCCAAGTTAACACAGCTAGCAAATACAGTCTTTGGCATAGTGCCACTTACGGTTTCAAAGCCAATTACAGTTTGTAGCTTTGAGCATCTATAGAATAGCTTCTCTGCTTTGCTAACATTAAATTCGTGATTAAATCTAACCTCAAGAAGCTTTGGATATTCACGAATACAGCAATAATCCTTATCCGCATATGATACATCACTTGGAAATTCAAAGCGAACAAGCGCCTCAAGACGTCTGCCTGCACCGCTGCTTGCTATTGTATAATCACTATAGTAGCTTGTTTGCATTGCCGCATTGAACTCTGCCATTGCCTGTGCAAGGCCAGGTTGGTCCTGTGTTCCTGCATAAATTTCAAGCTTGCCATCTTCAAGCTCCCATACGATATATGATGATGGGAAAACATAATAGTACTCTCCATCAGTCAAAATGGAATAATCTTGTGTACTATCACCATTATCAGTGATTTTCTTCAAGGTTGACACATACTGACCTGCATTGTCAAGGCCAGGGTCTGCGTTTAACTGAATAACAGTACCGTATTCTTCACTTTGCGTTGTTTGTACAACAATATCTTCAGCAAAAGCAGAGATAGCAAAAACGCTTAGAAATACCATTATCATCAAAGCAATTAAAATAATTTTCCTTTTCATATGTTTCTCTCCTTATAACTTGTTAATTTAAATATAGCATATTATAATAAG
>JAZOCP010000203.1:0-4714 GCA_045596585.1 Eubacteriales bacterium | reverse complement strand
GAAATTTAAAATAAATATTTATATTATATATTGATAATTTTAACTTTTTCTGTTAAAATATATATTTGAGGAAAATGTTGGATTTTCAATGGAGGTTATTATGGCAAAGGTTGCGTTTTTAGGTGCTTGGATTTTTAATTCCACCACTGAAAGCTTTTACAAGGCAAATATTGTTTCCGAAAACGGGTATATCGTTTCTATTGGTGAAGACGTACCCTATGATGCTAAAACTATATATTTAGATGGTAAATATATAATTCCTGGCCTTATTGATGTGCACACACATGGTATTGCAGGGCATGATTTTAATACGGTTAGTGAGGAAGATATTCCCACTATGTGTAAAAGGTATGCATCACATGGTACAACATCTGTTATGGCAACGCTTGCCTCTGACACTGTTCCACACTATATAAATTCAATTTTCACTATAAATCAAATAAGATTAAACAATAAAAAGGGCATGGCAAACATACTTGGTGTACACCTTGAGGGTAGATATCTAAATCCTGATATGAAGGGTGCACACTCACTTGAGCTTTTAGGTCTTCCAAGCGCTGAAGAGGCTGAAAAGTTAGCTTCTGCTATGATGCCACCTCCTATGCATTTTTCATTAGCGCCAGAAATTGAGGGTGCCAGCGAATTTATTAAAAAAGCTTGCGAGCTTGGTGCAACGGTTGGCATTGCGCATACTAATGCGACCTATGAGGAAGCACGCTCGGCAATTGAGCTTGGTGCTCGCTCATTTACACATACATTTAATGCAATGACAAAGCTACATCACCGAATGCCGGGGGCATCGGCTTGCTCTCTTGTTTCTGATGATGCTTTTTCTGAAATTATTACAGACGGACAGCACGTTCACCCTGCTATGGTTAATCTTGCATACAAATCAAAGCCAAAGGACAAGTTAGTTTTAATAACAGATTCACTTGCGGCAACAGATCAACCAGATGGAGAACATAGCGTTGCTGGCTCTCCTATCTTTATTAAGGACGGACTTGCACGTCTTGCCGATGGCACTATTGCAGGTAGCACGCTTACTATGTTTGGTGCTCTTAAAAACATGATGAAATTCTGCTCCATTTCTTTAAATGAGGCTTTAAAATACGCAACTATAAACCCAGCTAATATGATAAAGGCAAATGGTGTTGGTAGAATTGAAAAGCACTATCGCGCCGACTTTATTGTTTTAAACAACATTGAAAATCCTGAAATTGACAGGGTTTTTGTTGGAGCTGATGAGGTTTAATTAAGGAGAATAAAATGAACAAGGAAAAATACTATATAACTACTGCTATTGCCTATGCATCAGGCAAGCCACATTTTGGAAACACCTATGAAGCTATTGCAACTGATGCTATTGCAAGATATAAAAGACAAAGAGGCTACGACGTGCGCTTTATGACTGGCACTGACGAGCACGGACAAAAGGTGCAAAACCTTGCTGAAAAGACTGGTGTTACACCTCAAGCATACGTTGATAACGTTTCAAGTCAAATTAAGGACTTATGGAAATTAATGAACGTTTCCGAGGATTATTTTATAAGAACAACAGACTCTTATCATAAAACTGCAGTTGAGCATATTTTTAAAAAGCTTTATGACCAAGGCGATATTTATAAGGGCTACTATGAGGGTCTTTACTGTACCCCTTGCGAATCATTCTTTACTGAAACTCAGCTTGTTGATGGTAAGTGTCCAGACTGTGGGCGCGAGGTTACAAAGACAACTGAGGAGGCTTACTTCTTTAAGATGAGCAAATATGCTGACAGACTAATGAAGCATATTGAAGAAAACCCAGATTTTATTCAGCCTGAATCAAGAAAAAAGGAAATGATAAACAACTTCCTAAAGCCAGGACTTCAAGACCTTTGCGTTTCTCGTACCTCATTCAACTGGGGCGTTAGCGTGACGTTTGACCCTAAACACGTAAATTATGTTTGGATTGACGCACTTTCAAACTATATCACTGGTCTTGGATACGACCCTGACAATAAGGAGCAGCCAGAGCTATTTAAGAAATACTGGCCTGCCGACGTTCATATTATCGGCAAGGACATTGTTAGATTCCACACAATTTACTGGCCTATTATGCTTATGGCACTTGGTGTTGAATTGCCAAAGAAGGTGTTTGCTCACCCTTGGTTTAATTTTGGCTTTGACAAGATGTCAAAATCAAAGGGTAACGTAGTTTACGCAGACGAGCTTGCCAATAGATTTGGCGTTGATGGTGTTAGATACTACGCAATTAGCGAAATGCCCTATGCAAATGATGGCTCTATCACATATGAAAATATTATAAATAGATACAACACAGACCTTGCTAACAACCTTGGAAACCTACTTAGCCGTACTATTGCTATGACTAAGAAATATTTTGGTGGTACAATTCCTCAAAATGTAGTATTTGATAACGAGTTTGATAACGACTTAAAATCAAAAACAGCCGAGTGCGTGTCTAAATTTACCACTTTAATGGATGAATTTAGGCTTGCTGATGCAGCCGCTTGTGTATTTGATATGCTAAGTCGTGCAAACAAGTATATTGATGAAACAACACCTTGGATTTTGGCAAAGGACGAGGCTGAGAAGGAACGTCTTGGTACTGTTCTTTATAACTTGCTTGAAACCTTAAGAATCGGTGCGGTTTTACTTTACCCATTTATGCCTGACACCTGTGAGGAAATTTTTAGAGAGCTTAATACAACCCTTAACACCTATGAAACAATTAACACCTTTGGTGCGCTTGAATCTGGCAAGGATGTTGGCGAGCAAAAGGTGCTTTTCCAAAGAATTGATGAGGCAAAAATGATGGCTGAAATTGAGGCTGAAATAGCTAAAAAGGCTGAGGCTGAAAAGAAAACCCAAAAGCCAGAAGGTTGTGCTATAATCGGCATTGACAAATTCATGGAGGTTGAGCTCCGCACTGCCGAGGTGCTTGAGTGCGAGCCTGTTCCTAAGGCTAAAAAGCTACTTAAGCTTCAGCTTGACCTTGGCTACGAAAAGCGTCAGGTTGTATCTGGTATTGCTAAATTCTATAAGCCTGAGGACTTAATTGGCAAAAAGGTAATTGTAGTTGCCAACCTTTCTCCTGCTAAGCTCTGTGGAATTGAGTCAAATGGTATGATTTTGGCATCTGGTGAGGAAACAATCCGCGTTGTTTTCCTTGACAAGGACACTCCAAACGGAGAAAGAGTACGCTAATATTAAGGGGTGATTTTCACCCCTTAACTTTTGAATTATTAAAATTGAGGTTTTTATGAAATTATTTGATACACATGCACATTGTGATGATAAACGATATGAGCTTGAATATGAGGGTGGTACAGACGGGCTAATTGCTGACTCCTTTAATGATGGTGTATCTAACATTATAAATATAGGAACTTGCCTTGAAAATTCTCGCGTTTCTATTGAGCTTGCACACAAATATGATGGTATGTATGCAGCTTGTGGAATCCATCCAAGTGATGTTTTATCATATGACAATGTAGATGATGTAATTTCCGAGCTTGAAGAAATGCTTAAGGATGAAAAGGCTGTTGCAATTGGTGAAATCGGACTTGATTATCATTATGATGATATACCAAGGGAACCACAGATTTTATATTTTGAAAAGCAAATGGAGCTTGCAAAAAAATTAGATATTCCTGTTATAATTCACGATCGTGAGGCTCACGGTGACTGTATGGAAATCGTACGTAAGTTTCCAGAGGTTAAGGGAGTTTTTCACAGCTTTAGTGGTAGTTCTGAAATGGCGTGCGAGCTTGTACGACTCGGTTGGTATATTTCATTTTCTGGTACTGTTACCTTTAAAAATGCGCGTGTGCCCAAGGAGGCTTGTCGTGTGGTGCCAAGTGACCGATTACTAATTGAAACAGACGCGCCATATCTTGCGCCAACACCTCACCGTGGAACAATTAATAAGCCAGCTTATGTTAAGCTTACCTGTGAGGAAATTGCAAATCAACGTGGTACTTCATTTGAGGAAATTGCAAATATTACTATGGAAAATGCCAAAAGGTTATTTAGAATTAAATAAGAAAGTGGGGTAAGCTCTACCCCACTCTTTTTATAAAAAATTCGACAAAAAATAATACATAAAATATTTAAAGCCTCATAGAATATCTATGAGGTGATTTTATGAATAAGGAAAAAGCATTTTCATATACAATTAAATTTTTTATTATGGCACTTATAAGTGCGCTTATAATTTTAGTGATTAGTATAGCATATGGAAAATTTGTCGAAAAAAATAGCTATTCTCTGCCCTTACCTACCTCGACAAATTTTGACAAGCCAACAATAATTATAGATGCAGGTCATGGTGGTGAGGACGCCGGTGCTATCGCCCCTGACGGTACTCTTGAAAAGGACTTGAATCTTGAAATTTCAAGAATGGTTTATGCCCTTTGCATACTGAATGGAATTGATGCAAAAATGACGCGAGATAGTGATACCTTGCTTTATAATTACTACGATGATTTAGAAAACTACACTGGTAAAAAGAAAATATACGATTTAAAAAATAGGCTTAAAATTACAGAGGGTGAATCAAACCCTATTTACATTGGCATACATATGAACAAGTTTTCACAAGCAAAATATAGCGGTGCACAAATTTATTATTCGGATAATAACAGTCTAAGCAAGGATTTAGCAACTAATCTTTCGAGTAAAATCAAAGAATATCTTCAGCCACAAAACAAAA
>JAZOCP010000202.1:0-1761 GCA_045596585.1 Eubacteriales bacterium | reverse complement strand
GCCTTCGCTTACGTGACCAAGTGCAACTGAACCCTCAACTACATCAGAGGTTATAAGTGTACCACAGAAGCAGTAGGTAAATGAGCCAGCTGGAGTTGTACAGGTTGCATCGGTTGTTTCATCAAGTTTTGGGCTACGTAGGTGCTTATCCATTTCTGCAAGTGTTGTGTTATCAGCTGTATATTGTGTAGCATCACTTGAGCCACCTAAGTTATAAAGGGTGAAGCCCCTTCCTGCTGCGCAGAAATATACAGATTCATCACCGTTTAAGTATGGTGAATATGCAGAGTTTGTATCAACGATTGTTACGCAGGATAAATCTGTGTCAGCTGGGTTAGCAAGCACATAGCTTACGCCCTTAGCTCTGTTCTCTCTCATACCAATTCTGATATTTGTCATATCGCCAAGGCATACAATAGTGAACTTGTTACCTGTTTTACCACAGTCGTAGAAGCAACCATCATATACCCAAAGCTCTGTAACTGATTCAGGAAGAACCATTACAGGGTTTAAGTTATAGTTAGCATCAAAGCCTGTGCCACCATCTCTCTTGTAGAAAAGAGTCAAGGTTGATGGGAAATAATATACATCAGGTCTTACTGGTTGAACGAATTTATCAAGCAAGAAATTGCCATTTTCGTCAAGAACGCTAAACCAATCTTGTACAAAGTACAAGTTGTTATCATAAGCAAATGCGCCTTGTCCACCACCGTTTGTCTTTAACTCATATAGATTTGCTGGTAGATATACAGCTTGAAGTGCTGTGCAATTCTTAAAGCCACGGTCTGGAATTAAGGTACAGTCGTCTGGGAAAGCAACTGCCTTTAATTTTGAGTTGTTTGAAAATACCTCACAGCTTGGAATGTTAAGTGTGGATTCTCTTGGGAAATAAACGAACTCAAGATTATCAAGTGAGTTAAATGAGTTTTGAAGAATCTTTACAGATGAGCCTGTAAACTTAATAGCCTTTATGCTATCGCAGTTTTGGAACGCATTGTTTCCAATGTATGTAAAGGCAGATGGAAGCTCAATTACTCCATCATTACGTGTTGAGGAAATAGATGTAAGAGCATTGCAGTTTGCAAAGCAGTTCTTCTCTACGCCAGTAATGTTAGGGAATGCCTCAACAAAGTTTACAGTTTTAAGCGCTGTACAGTTGTAGAAAACCTGACTTGGTGTGCCTACTACATCAGGGCACACAGCAAGTGTCAAGCTAGTCAATTTTGCATCATTATAGAATGCGTCTGTTGCACAGTCCTTTAAAAAGATAAAGGTATCAATGTTATAAATAACCTCAAGGTTTGGACAATATCTAAACAAGCCATAAACGTTAGTTGTTCCAGCAGTTGTCATGTTTGGCGCCAATGTAAGCTCTATCATATTTGAATAGCCATCAAATTTTTGAGTACCTGAAGCATTTAGATATTTCATTGAATTAGGCAATTCCAAGCGATATACGTTAGCAATACCCCAGCTTGGATTTGTGCCTGTTGTGGTTTCCATTGCGCTATTGAGCGAGGTGAAGTTATGTTGCCAAAGTGGAGCTGTGCCCTCGTAACCGTTTTTCTCCATAATATAGTAGGTTGGGAAGGTGTAGAAGGTTGTACCATCACCAATTACTACTCTTGCGTAAGTTGTTCCGTCAGCCATATATGGGGTAAAGCCGTTTGCATTATCGGTTCTACCAACGGTTATGCTTTCGTCAAAAATAGAAAGCTCTCCATATGTGTTTGTGTCTTGTGGTTTCAATGCAGTTTCTGC
>JAZOCP010000201.1:0-9282 GCA_045596585.1 Eubacteriales bacterium | reverse complement strand
GACGGAAAATTTTCCGCCGTATTCAAGAGAGGGAATAATAAGTCCCCAAATAGAGGCTGATAGCATAACTCCAGCAGCAAAGGAAAGCATATAGTTATTGAACTTAATTGAAGGCTTTTTAAAGATAAACCCTAAGATAGCGCCGAAAATTGTCGAAAGTCCAACACCCAAGGCGCATAAAAAAACAATTTCCATAAATACCTCCATTTTTATCTTATGCTAAGTGTCAATTTCTGTTGAAAAAAAGCAGAAGCTATGATAAAATAATAAAGAGGTGTATTTATGAGGAACACAACGCTTTGTTATATTGAAAATGAAAATAGTTATCTAATGCTATATAGAAACAAAAAGAAAAATGATGAAAACCAAGGAAAATACGTTGGAATAGGTGGGCATTTCTTAGAAAATGAAAGCCCATATGAGTGCATTATACGTGAGGCTTGGGAGGAAACAGGACTTGATATTACCCCGATATATAGAGGCATTGTCACCTTTATTTCCGACAAATACGAAACTGAACAAATGCATCTTTTTACCTGTAAAAAATATAGTGGTAGCCTAACTACATGCCAAGAGGGAGAGCTTGTTTGGGTTGAGAAAAATGACCTTGATAAAGTTCCTATGTGGCAGGGAGACCGTATTTTCTTTGACCTACTTGAAAAAAGAGAAGACTTTTTCAATCTAAAGCTTGAATATGTTGGCGAGGAGCTTATATCATATTCAATTGATGGGGTGAAAATAAAATGAAACCAAAAATACTTGTAAGCGCGTGCCTTTTGGGCACCCCGTGTCGATATGATGGTAAAAGTAAGCCTTGCAACGAGGTTATTTCTCTTGGCGGAAAATATGAGTTAATTCCCGTTTGCCCAGAGACCTTAGGAGGGCTTTCAACCCCACGACCACCAGCAGAAATAAAAGGCGACTCAGTAATTAGAATAGATGGCGTTGATGTAACAAATGAATATAATTTAGGCGCTGAAAAATCACTTGAAATTGCAAAATCACAAAATATTAAAATTGCAATTTTAAAGGAGAAAAGCCCATCATGCTCAAATAATCAAGTCTATGATGGCACATATAGTAGGCGCTTAATAAAGGGGCTTGGCATCACAGCTAAGCTACTTATAAAAAACGGAATTAATGTATTAAATGAGCAGGAGCTTAATAAATTATGATTATAATAGCAAGTGATTATGATGGAACCCTAAACCATCATGGTGTTAGCCAAGAGGATAAGGAAGCTATAACCAAATTTAGAGAAGCAGGCAATAAATTTGGAATCGTAACAGGCAGAGACCTTGAAATGGCAACATGGGTTATTTACGATCTTGAAAAAATCGGTCTTGAGATTGACTTCGTTATTTGTTGCACGGGTGGAATTATCCTGAGCTTCGATGGCGAAATAAAAAGCGTTAAAAAGCAAAAAACTGGCGAGTATATAAATGAAATTTTAAGTTACGCGCGTACTCTTTCCCTTGGCGTGTTTCGCGTTAGCAACGAAATGACTACCTGCTACGCAGACAGAAAAAATCGCATAAAGCAGGATTTTTCCGCAATAAGTGAGATGACACAGGCAAACGCTTGGTTTGAAAAAGAGGAGGATGCCGAAAAGTTCCTTCAGTACGTAAAGAAAAACCACGCAACGGATATAAGCATATTCCGCAACGGCGGTAGCATCGATATGCCACCATTTGGTGTAAGTAAGGTTACGGGTATTTACGATTATGCAAGCCAGTTTAAGGACGCAAAAATTATCACCGTTGGTGACAATGTAAATGATATACCAATGCTAAAGGAATTTGGTGGTTATGCTGTGTCAAATGCACGTGACGAGGCAAAGGCAGCAGCTAAGCATGAGTGTAATAGAATTTGCGATATGATAGAAGAAATTATGAAAGGAAACTAAAATGAACGTAAGAGATAAGTTTATTGAAATATTCAAGTCAAAAATTAAGAGAGAGGGCGCTGATAAGCTACTTGAGTTTATTTGCTCCCCATCATCTGATTTCTTTACTGCCCCTGCAAGTGCAAGATACCATAGTGCTTATGAGGGTGGACTATGTGAGCACTCTATTAATGTTTATGAGTGCTTAGTTGATTATCTTAATAGAGACGTTGCACGCGAAAAATATGGTCTAAATTATAGCGAGGAGTCAATAGCAATAGTAGCACTTCTTCACGACCTCTGTAAAATGAACATATATAAGGTTAGCTATCGCAATGCAAAAAATGAGCAGGGCGTGTGGGAAAAGGTACCTTATTATGAATTTGATGATATGCTACCATATGGTCATGGTGAAAAAAGCGTTTATATGATTTCCCCATTTATGAAGCTATCTCGCGAGGAGGCGTTTGCAATTCGCTATCATATGGGCTTTTCAAATACAGAAAATCAAATGGCAACAAATAATGTAAGTAAGGCATTTGAAATGTATCCACTTGCATTTGCGTTGTCAACAGCCGATATGGAGGCAACATACTACATAGAAAGCAAGAAAAATAAAAAATAATTTATAAAATTATTGACAAAGCTGCTTTAGTGTGATAACATAATAAAAACCAAATAAACCGATGAGAAAGAATAGTAGCATCACGGGGGTATCACAGAGAGGTGCAGGGGCTGAGATTGTACTTACTGACATGATGTAAATGGGCTTTTGAGGGCGAGCTGAACTTTATAGTAGGCAAGACGGAGTTGGCGCTTCGTAATCAATGCCAGCGTATAGAATGTACGTGTTTTTGCACAGGGTGGCATAATAGGAGATTTATATCCTATCCCTATGTAGGGGTAGGATATTTTTATTTGTAAAGGAGAGAATAGAAATGGCAAACGAGAAAATTCCTTATAAAATATATTTAAGCGAAAGTGAGCTTCCAAGACAATGGTACAATTTACGTGCAGATATGGTAAATAAGCCTGCACCACTTCTTAATTCTCAAACACTCAAGCCAATTAGTGAGGAGGATTTAAGTGAGGTATTTTGCAAGGAGCTTGTAAAGCAAGAGCTTGATGAAGACACTCCATATTTTGATATTCCAGAGGAAATTATCAGCTTTTATAAAATGTTCCGTCCCTCACCACTTATAAGGGCATATTGCTTAGAGGAAAAATTAGGCACACCAGCTAAGATTTATTATAAGTTTGAGGGAAACAACACCAGTGGTAGCCATAAGCTCAATTCCGCGGTTGCACAGGCGTATTACGCAAAAAAGCAAGGCTTAAAGGGCGTTACAACTGAAACAGGCGCAGGTCAATGGGGCACAGCACTTTCAATGGCAAGCTCATATTTCGGTCTTGACTGCAAGGTTTATATGGTCAAGGTATCATATGAGCAAAAGCCATTTAGACGTGAGGTTATGAGAACCTATGGTGCAACCGTTACTCCATCACCATCTATGGAAACAGCGGTGGGAAGAAAAATTCTTGAAAAATTCCCAGGCACAACAGGAAGCTTAGGCTGTGCAATTTCCGAGGCAGTTGAAAAGGCAACAAATACAGAGGGCTATCGTTATGTGCTTGGTAGTGTATTAAACCAAGTTTTATTACATCAAACAGTAATCGGTCTTGAAACAAAGGCAGCTCTTGATAAGTATAATGAAAAGGCTGATATTATTATCGGCTGTGCAGGTGGTGGCTCCAACCTTGGTGGACTTATTGCACCATTTATGCGCGAAAAAATAAAGGGTGAGCGCGATTATCGTATTATTGCTGTTGAGCCAGAGTCTTGCCCAAGCTTTACTCGTGGTAAATATGCATATGACTATTGCGATACAGGTATGATTTGCCCACTTGCAAAAATGTACACTCTTGGCAGTGGCTTTATTCCAGCAGGCACACACGCAGGTGGACTCCGTTATCATGGTATGAACCCAATTTTGTCACAGTTATATGACGACGGCTTAATGGAGGCAGTTACTGTTAAGCAAACAGAGGTATTTAAGGCAGCAGAGGAGTTTGCAAGGGTAGAGGGTATTTTGCCAGCACCAGAAAGCTCACACGCGATTAAGGTTGCAATTGACGAGGCGCTTAAGTGCAAGGAAACAGGTGAGGCAAAAACAATTGTATTCGGTCTTACTGGCACTGGCTATTTCGATATGGTTGCGTATGAAAAATTCCACGATGGAAAAATGGTAGACTACGCACCAACAGATGAGGAAATAAACAAGGGTCTTTCTCAGCTACCAAAAATTGACTAAAACTTCTTTAAATATGAAAAAGGGGCTATTTACCTAAAAGGGTAGCTCCTTTGCTTTATTTTTACAATAAAAAACCGAGTCAAGCGACTCGGTTTTTGTTTAATAGTTAATTATTGCTTTTTACCAGCATCTTCTCTTGCCAAAACCTCAGAAATAGACTCATAAGTTCTTTCAGTTTCCTTGGATTCTGTATTTTGGTAAAGCTCCATTTCAACAAGATTGTACATTACATTTTCATAAATGTAGAACTCACCAAGATTTTCAACAAACTGTTGCGCTGTTTCGAGTGCAGTTTTTTCATCAAGCTTGTTTTGCTCCATATAAAGTGATTTATATAGACCAATTAATGATTCCTTCTCGTTAATAAGCATTTCTTTAGTAGGGGTTACGTTTAATTTTTTTGAAAGAGCATAGTAAATCATTTCACTCTTCATATTTGACTTAATATAAGCGTCAATAGATTCGTGGCCTTGCTCCTTTACATATTCCTCAAAGGTTATACCATAATATTTCTTAAATGATTCCTTAGATGCATCAATATCATCCTTAATTAGCTTATATTCTGCATCAGGATACTTAATAACCTCGGCATTTTCAAAAATATAGTTAAGGATTTTTTCCTTTAGATATTCTTTCTTTAAGGATGCCTCAAACTCAGCTGTGGTGTTAAATTCAGAAAAGGCAACCTTAATGTATTCGTTGTTGTAAATTGGGGCCTCATAAAGGTCATTTATAGTAACCTCAAATAGCGCCTTTTTGTTTTGATATTTTTCTTCAAAATAGTCATCAGGGAATGTAGCGTAGAAGGAAACCTCCTCGTATAATAAAATACCTGTTAAACCATTTTCAAAGTCATCAATTGCAAGATGTGAGCCAAGGAAGAATGAAGAGGATGAGCCCTTGTCAAATGGAGTTTCATTACCCTTATCATCTAAGATGATACTGTTATTTTCGTCAACTAAGAATGCTTCATAGGAAACGAGAACAACATCACCAGGCTCAGTTTTCTTATTTAAAATCTTAACCTCGAAGTAAAGGTTTTGTCCCTCGTATTCTTCAGGTGCGTAGCCCTCAAGCTCGTCATATGCGTACTTTCTTGTAATAATATCCTTAAGATATAATTCTTCATTGATAATATCAGTTTCAAGCTTGGCGAAAAGTGGGGAAGAGCCAAGATTTTCAACTAAATAATTTGACATAGAAAGGCTATCAATCTTGTCACCCTTCTTTCTCAGTTCTTCACCGGTGTTGCTCTTAAGAATAAGCTCCTCATAAACAGTAATATCAACATAGATATCATCGCCACGAGTAACTACATATTTAGTTGCTGATTGAAGAAGATATGAGTCGATAGCTGCTTGAAGAGCATCAAGGTCAAGCTCTGCAACAAAACCTGTAAGGTCAGGAAGAGTAATATACTCGTCCATATTGTAGTCATATTTTTTAGTTATCTCTGTTTCTTCCTTGAAGCGACAAGAGGTAAGTGCAAGTAGCATTAAAGCCACAAGTGTTATACATATAATTCTTTTTTTCATTTTTCCTCCGTTGGCAGAGTAGCCTTTTCTGTAGGTACAGCCTTTGATTTTTTAAAATTGAATATTTGCTTGTTTTCCTCTACCTTGCATTCTAAATAGTAAACAAGGAACAATATACCATAAAGTAACATTAAATATTGGAAAATAACTACTATGTAGTTAATAGTTGCCTCTAACATGAATGGACCAAAGAATTCATCGAAAAATTTTGTTTTCGTGTACTCTGGAATGACTTCATTTCTAAGATATAAAGCATCGGTTACTATTGTTAAAACAAAGTTATAAGTAAACATTGTAAGAGTGAAAACCAACATTGACCTTTGTGTTGGATTTTTAAAGGTAATAAATTTTGTGATTTTTTGGTTGCCATTTTTTGTAAAGAGATAAGAGATAAATGCAAGTAGTAAGCAAGGCACAACTCTTTCTAAAAATGTGCCAAGCAGGGCACTTAAAAAAGACACCTCAAAAACCTTCCAAATATCAACATTTTCGGGGTCAACAATTGCTGCTAAAAAGCTTGTGCCGAAGACCATGAAAACCATGGCAAAAAGGAAAGAGCTACCAGCAATGATAAGCGAAGGGTATGCTTTTTTCAGTGGATAGTGACAAAAAGCAAATAGCACAACAGCATACGCTGAATATTCTGCAACTAAGTCAACCGTGGTTCTAAAAAAGCCAAATATCAAGCTTGGGTCAGATGCTTCGCCAAATTTAAAATCTAATACTAAATTTATCGCAATAAAAACAGCAGATAAAAGAGCAGTAATTAGAACAAGCAACGAAGAAAATTTAATTGTACGTTTACTCATAAAACCTCTCAAAAAAGTAATATGTTATATTGTAGCATACTTTATTATAAAAATAAAGAAAAATTTTAAATTTTCAGTAAAATTTCACAATGAGGAGGAAAAATATGAGTAAAATAAACGAGTTAAGCTACGATGAATTAATCTTAAAACTAAACGAATTATCACTAAACCACGAGGTGCTTGATTTTTCATATTTAGGCACGTCACTGCTTGGCAAACCAATACCACTTATCTCTTTAGGAGATAAAAATGCTAAAAAAAGTGTTTTATATGTAAGCACCCATCACGCAGGCGAAAACATATGTACCTCAGTCCTTATAAGGTTTATTGAGGATTATATAAGCGCATACGAAAGGTGTGGACAGGTGTGCCAAATTAATACCTGTTACCTAAATAAAATGCGCAGAATTTATATAATTCCTATGTTAAACCCAGATGGTGTTGATTATCGTCTAAAGGGGATTTTAGATGATAACCCAATTAAGGACAGAGTGATAGCATACAATGGTGGCGAGAATTTTGAAAAATGGCAGTCAAACGCAAGAGGCGTTGATTTGAACCATAATTATGATGCATATTTTGAGGAATATAAGGAGGTTGAAAGAGAAAGGGGAATCAGCGCTGGCAGAACTAAATATAGTGGTGAGTTCCCAGAAAGTGAGCCGGAGGTGTGCGCACTTTGTAACTTTATAAGATTCAATCGTGACACCTTAGATGGCGTGATTTCACTTCATACACAGGGTGAGGAAATTTACTACTCATCAAGAGGCGTAATTCCAAAAAAGTCATACCATGTGTCTAAAATTCTATCAAAAATGTCGAAGTACACACTTAGTGAGCCAAGCGATACTGCAGCCTACGGAGGGCTTACCGACTGGCTAATAAAGGAATATGAAATGCCCGCCTTCACAATAGAGTGTGGGAAGGGCGAAAACCCACTACCACCCGAGCAAATAACGAAAATATATACAGATTTACGCGAGATTTTATTTACTTTTCCTATTTTGTTTTAGAAAGCTACTTGAAAAATATTCCATATGTGGTAAAATATAATATATGTGTTGTTAATTTTCTTGTAAAGAAAATTAACATCGTTGCTCCTCGCATCGAATGGAAAATCAAAGATTTTCCCACATTATTGTAATATGTCCGTTCGTCCTTGCTGGCAAGCCGACAGAGACGAACTTGGAATATTATAGATATATTTTAATTCCACACAGGAGAAAAGAAAAATGGAGCTTAAAGGTAAAAAAATCAACTTTTTAGGTGACTCAATTACCGAGGGTCACGGCACAAGCGACTGGGCAACAAAGCCATATCATCAGCTACTAAAGGTAAATGCACAGCTTGCGGAGGCAAGAAACTATGGTAAGGGTGGTACAAAAATTGCACGATTACCAGTAATTACTGACAACCCATTTGACCAAGATTTCAACCTACGCGCACCAGATATGGACAAGGATGCTGATATGGTTGTTGTTTTCGGTGGCACAAATGACTATGGTCACGCAACAATACCTCTCGGCACCTTTGAGGATCGCGATATTCATACCTTCTATGGTGGTATGCACAATCTTTGTAAATACCTAATTGAAACATATGTTGGCAAGCCAATTGTTTTTATGACTCCACTACATAGACTTCAGGAGGGAAAGCAAAACGCCGATGTTTCAAGACCGCTTAAGGATTTTGTTGATGCTCAAAAAGAGGTTTTGGAATATTATTCAATTCCAGTTTGTGACCTTTTTAAAGAGGGTGGTATGCCAGGCAATATTTGGGCTTGGTGTGAAAAATATATGCCAGACGGACTCCATCCAAACGATGCAGGCCACGTTTTAATTGCAAATAAGCTTCAAAAGTTTTTGGAGAATTTATAATGGAATTAAAAGGTAAGAAAATTAACTTTCTTGGTGACTCAATAACGTTCGGTGCAGGCGCGTCCTCGCCAGATAAATGCTTTGTCAGTCTTATGAAGGAATATAATGACTTAGCCGAGGCAAGAAACTATGGCATCGGTGGCACAAGAATAGCAAGACAAAGAGAAATTACAAATCCTGACGTTGATAATGACTTTAATATGCGTTGGGATAAAATGGATCCGGATGCTGATATAATTATTGTTTTTGGTGGCACAAACGACTATGCGCATGGTCAAGCACCGCTTGGTACACCTGATGATAGGGATGTTTACACCTTCTATGGTGCAGTACATCATCTTTGCTATATGCTAACAAAAACATATCCCGACAAGCAGATAGTGTTTATAACACCGATGCATCGATTTAATGAATTTGGTGAGGGTACCTGGAAGCCAGAAGGGGTAGAGCAAAGACCTCTAAAGGAATATGTCTACGCAATAAAAGAGGTGTGCGAGCGTTTTTCAGTACCTGTAGCCGATATGTATGGTCAAGGACTAATGCATGGTAATATTCCATCGTGGTGTAAAATCTATATGCCAGATGGACTTCATCCAAACGATAAGGGTTATGAAATACTTGCAAAAAGACTTTCAGCATTTTTAAAAAATCTATAATTTTAAAGGAGTGGCAAGATGTCACTCCTTTTTAAAATATTTGTCGCACAAAAAAATTCCAAAAAAGGTATTGACTAAGAGCCTTCCCCTTTGTTTGGAGGGGAAGGTGGCACCTTTGGTGACGGATGAGGTGTAGTTGAAAACAGAAGATAAAGCAAAGTGATAACTTTTAATAAAATATTTGTCGTATAAAAAATGAAAAAATTCC
>JAZOCP010000200.1:0-11625 GCA_045596585.1 Eubacteriales bacterium | reverse complement strand
AAAATAGTACAACCCTACTAACAATATCTTTTTGTTATTTGTTTCCATTAAATCATTCCTCTGTTCACCCAAAATCTCATTCTGCCCCCATTTAAGTATCTTAAATAGTTTTGAATGGCAAACGCAGGGGCATCCTTGTATGAGTTAATTGTATCACCACCGCGATGGTTAGTTATGGTGATGTTATCGTAATTCTTATAGAACTCCGGAATTACGGGTTCTGTTTCAAAAACATCTATTGCCGCACCCATAATTTGGTTATTATCAAGTGCTTTTTTTAGTGCTTTTGGTTCAACAAGTATCGAGCGAGCTGTGTTTATAAGATACGATGTTGGCTTCATTTGTGCAAATTCGTTTTCACCCATTATCGGGGTCTTAGCTCTTGCATGAAGAGTAACAATATCGGATTTTTGAAGCAGTGTGTTCATATCTACAAATTTGAAGTTGATGAAATCATACGCACTCTCACTTATAAACGGATCATAAATTAATATATTGCAACCAAATACAGATAGCTTTTCAGCAACCAATCTACCAACTGAACCAAAGCCAACTATTCCAATAGTCATATCGCATAATTCTTTAATTGTGGTTTCTGTATTGGGGTATTTTTCTCTCCAAATTCCTTTTTTCAAAAAGCGATCAGAACGAGCAATATTACGTGTCTCACAAATAATAAGTCCTATTGTATATTCTGCAACTGCGTTTGCGTTGTGTGCTGGATTGGTAGTTACAGCTATACCTTTTTCATTTGCTGCTTCTAAATCAATGTTTTCAGTTCCACCTCGGCAGGATAAAATCGCCTTTAGGTAGCTTGCTTTTTCAAGCAATTTTCTTGTAACAGGACATAAATGCACTATTAAAATATCACAATCTATAATTGTTTCGTAAAGTCTTTCAGGCACAGGAATAACGTCTCTTTTCATAACCTCTATTGCTTTGACAGTATCACGCATATCTGTCCTGTTCTCCTCACCAAAAAATAGAACCTCTATTGTGTCACCATCTTTTAGATAAGGTCTAACGCCCTCCTGCATCATTTCAGACGTAACATATGCATCTCCTACGCAAACAATCTTCATTTTATAAAACCGCCTTTTATTAAAAATTCTGCATATTGTAGGTCAATGTCATTTGTAACCTTGAAGTTGAATCTTTCGCCTCTTACAATACCTATTTTTCTACTATGTGAAAGATATACCTTACCCGCCTCTATATAACTTGGAATATCTTCTTTTGGAATCATATCAACATATTTTAAGAATTGAGCTACATTGTAGGTTTGCGGACCTTGGTCTGCCCACAGCTTAGACCTATCAGGAACAACTGAGCTGCTTTCTCCATCATCACTTTGCAAAATTGTATCAATAACAGGAATAGAGGTAGTAACCATATCATATTTTTTTACCATTTGCAAATTGTCCTCGATGATACGTTTAGAAACAAACATTCTTGCGCAATCGTGAGTGATAATAATTGCGTTTTTCGAGGGGTCTATCTCATTTGCCTTTTTTGTTACATTTACAAGAGACAAAAAACGTGTTTCGCCGCCCTTGACTAAAACAACGCGGTCCTTGTCAATATTAAATTCATCCATAAGGTCAACATATTTTTTCTCCCAATCGGGATTTGTTGAAACTATAACCTTATCAATTTGAGCAACTGATAAAAAGGTTTTTAAGGTTCTAATAAATATAGGCTCTCCACACACTCTTAAAAACTGCTTAGGCATTGTGGCTGTCTCCATTCTTGAGCCTGAGCCTCCTGCAAGTACACCTGCAAAAACCATATTTTGTCTCCTTTTTACTTAATTTTAAGTATGTTTTTTATCATTTGATAAACTCTTTCACAGTTTTTACCATCATTATAATAATGGTATTCTTGACGACACTTTTCTCTTTCCTCTTGCCAAGTATCGTTTTCAAGCAATGCTTCTGTATGCGCAAGCACCTCATTCCAGTTGTAGCCCATAGGTCCACCAGGAATTCGCCAAAAATATTCATTGAGTCCTGCATCTCCGTTTATGTAGTCATCAATATCGTATGGGAATAATACAACAGGATTTCCTGTACACATAAAGTCGGTAAGTATGCTTGAATAATCACTAATTAGCAAATCAAAGTAATGTATATAGGAATATACATCGCCCCACTCATCCTGCTCCTTAGCCAATATAATATTTGAAAAATCATTTTCATACTCAACAAAATTCTTGAGCTCGTGAATATGTGGCTTGTAAACCATTACAATATTTTTTTCGCACAAAAGCTTGTCCACGCGCTTTAATTCTTCGACATTAATGTGCTTGTTGCCGTCCTTACCAAAGTTTCTATGTGTCGGCATATAAATAATAAACTTGCAGTCATTATATTTTTGTCTTAAGCCTTCCATGTTTTCGTTATATGGCGCAACAAGTAAATTGTCGTTTCTTGGGTATCCAGTTATAACAAATCGCTCTTTTGGCACACCAAGCAATTCGGATATAATATTTGTATATAAATTAGATGTGGAAATCCAATACTGTCTTGAAAATTTCTTCTGTGCCTTTTTGCTTTCAGTTGATATTTTTCCATCCTTTGTTTTCCACTTCATTGCCTTTGAGCCCATTCCGTGCCAAAGCTGAATGATTTTGGTCTTTTTATTAAGCTGATAGCTTATATCCTTTGTGCCCTCTGTGCAGAATGCTACCTTGCCTCTTGCTATATACCATAAGCCTTTAATTGATCTTCTGTTATATGCCAAAAAGCCTTTTTCTCTGATTTTCTCTATCTCGCTATTATTCTTTGATATCCAAACAAGCTTACAACGAGTGTTTATTGTATGAAGATATTCAAATAAATATTTTGTATTATCTGCATACAATTCTCCGCCCCAAGCACCAAAAAGCCATATTCTTTTACTTTTTGGAATTATATACGAAATTAACTTTAAAACTGCAAAAATCGCTCGCTTAATTTTGCTTTTAATTCCCATTTTTAAAGGTTTCCTTTCCTTAATGCCTGCCTATGCTTTATTTTTGTTTTTTATTTTAATCAAAAGCTGTCCTATTTTTGTGCAAGCGCACCACATCAAAAAGCGTTCCTTTTTGGTGTATTTTTGCTTTACAATCTCTTTTCTTTCCGATTTCATAAGGGCTAAGCCCTTTTCACTTTCCGAGTAGCCACCGCCTAAATAGCTACATATAACCTTGTTAACGTTTGCAAACTGATAGCCTGCCAAATATGATTCCAAAAAATGCTTCCAATCGGCTACCACTTTGTATTTTTCATCATATAACCCAAGCTCAAAGCTCTTTTTTGGTATAAATGAAGCTTGGTGGCATATTGTTCTTGTTTGAAGGAATCTTTTTGTTATTACCTGTGGGTAGTTGGTTGTAATTCCCTTATTTTGGGCAAAGCTATCGCCAAACATTATTACATTTTCGGGTTGCTTTTTAATTTCGCTTGCAACCGCGCTTAATACATCGCTTGAATAAAGCTTGTCCCCACAATTAAGAAACAAAAGATATTCGCCCTTAGCTTCCCTTATTGCTTGGTTCATCGCATTATAAATGCTTGTGTCCTTTTCTACTATTATTCTTATTCTTTCGTCATCGGGAACCATTTTGACAGTATCATCCGTTGAGCAACCATCCTTAACTATTATTTCATAATCGTCAAAATCCTGTGATAGCACAGAATTTATAGTGTCAGCTATTAAATCCTTAGCGTTTAATGATACTGTGATTATTGAAAACAGCATAGCCCCTCCATTAAAGAATTGATAATATTTTTTTGGTTTCATCTATAATGCTTTGCTTATATGAAGGCAATGTATTTTTATAGATTTCCTTTATTCCTTCCTCGTTTTCAAGTAAGGTGGTCTTGAAATTATTAAGTAGCTCGTCTGATTCTTTAATGTCCTTATATTTCATTGCATAGCCCGTTTCCTTGCCAAAAAGGTCAATTGCTATACCTCTTGATTTTACAGAATAGCTAATAGCTATGCAAGGAACGCCTGTTGAATATGCAGCTATTGTTGCGTGTGTCCTTGAGCCAATAAAGAACCTACAGCTTGAAATAATATATTTCAGTTCAGTACAAGAAAGCTCCTTATCAACTAAGCTAACTCTTCTGTTTTCACTATATTTTTTATATATATTTCTTAAAACCTCAATATCCTGTGTATTGTTTTCTATGTTATAAACGTGAGGAATTAAACAAAGATGCATATCAGTGTTTTCTAATACATAGTCAATCAAGGAATATATATTTTGATACATTATATCGTTTTCATCATTCTTGTCCTTAAAAACCAAGTGGCTAATATTAAGGCCAAGTGTATTACCTATCTTAAAGCCATCTGGTAGCTCAGTCTTTCTTGATTCCAAATGGAATGCAGGATCGCAAATTTTATGTATTTTACTTTTGTCAGCTACACATTTCTCGAAATACTCAAGGGAAATAGCTTCTCTTGTCATAATCGCGGAATACTTATTCACATCGCTTATCATTTCCTCGTTTTCAAGTAGCTTTTCATCTACCGAACAGCCCCAAAATACATTAGAAACACCATTTTTTTGTGACAAGGAATTAAGTGCATAGCTTGTAAATGGAGTTTCGTAGCAATATGTATCTCCACCAATATTAAATAAAACAGTATTATTTTTGTCTATTGTCTTAAAAAGATTATTATATAAAAACTCAAAGTCCTTTACGCTATAACCAATTGTGTTTCTTTTGATAACACCAAGGGCTCTTTTAAAGAAGCTCTTTTTAGGAAGCAAAATAATTTTTGCATTTTCTTCCCTTATAATCTCCTCCTCGCCCTTTTCGGTATAAGCTGTAAACTCTATGTCCTTTACGCCACAAGCTTTTAAAACTGTAATTGTTGATCTAATTATCGCCTCACAGCCTCTATTTTCGCTTCCTGTATGGCCACATAAAATTATCTTTTTCATTAAAACCTCTTATATTTAAATTCCGTGCTTTACTTTATATAAAAATTTATATAGGAAATATAGGTGATGAGTAACTACAAAAAACCATCTTTTGTCTGCCTTTATTGCAGGCTTGTAGTATTTTTTGTTTTTTCTTATTTCCTTTATTAATTCCTTTTCCTTTTTCTTATACTCCTTAGGTGCACCACTGTTGCATGCTACCTTTAAAAAAGCAAGCTGAGCCCTTACATACATATTTTTAATTTTATCTTGATACTCTGGGCGCTTTTCATTAAGCTCCTCAACCTTTCGTTCAACAAAATAAAGAATATCAAAATACTTTTCGGAAAACGCGCTTCTTGAGGCGCTATTTTCTGTTGGATTTATTCTATAAAGCGTTTCCTTTAAATCCACAACCCTTGGCTTTTTAAGAGCGCTTTGGAAGTTAAAAAAGCTGTCCTCGTGAATTTTACGTCCCTCCACAAATCTAACATCGCTTAAATGCTCCCTTGTAAATAGCTTGCCAACGGTTGAATAGCCAACTGAATGTCCCTCAATAACCTTAATTAAATACTCATCATCGCACAAAATACTGTACTCTTTTGATAAATCATCGTGTATGCTTTCATATTTTAAAGCGCTTACAATATCTGCATTTTCCTTTTGTGCATATTCATGCATTACTTCAATGGCATTATTTAAAAGCTCATCGTCTGCATCTAAAAAGGTTATATAATCGCCAGTTGAATTTTCAATGCCTATATTTCTTGCCTTGCAAACGCCACCATTTTCGGTGGAGATTATCTTTATATTATCGTATTTTTCAGTGTATGTCTTAACCTTTTCCTCGGTTTTGTCCTTTGAACCATCATTTATAACTACAATTTCCACATTTTTATATGTTTGGTTAAGAATAGAGTCAATTGCTCTATCTATAAACGGTTCTGCATTATATGCAGGGATTACAACGCTTACCTTTTCTTTGTTCATTTTTTCCTCTTATGCACCTCGGCAACCGAGCAAGGTCCGTTTTCGTAGAGTGTGCATTTTTTGTTGTTTTTTAATTCTTCAGCTAAAATCAACAGTCTTTGGGCGGCAACCTTGGGATTCCACTCGTTTTTCATAGTGAAATATGCATTTTTGCCCATTTCTTTTCTTTTATCGGGGTTATCAAGTAGGAATTTTACCCTTTCGTATATCTCATCTATTTCGCTTTCATACAAATAGCCATTTTCGCCATCCTTTAAAAGATATGGCACAGCGCCTATGTTCTTATCAGCAACAACTGCACAAGCGCTATTCATTGACTCATTTAAAACAGCGCCCCAGCCCTCTTGCCTGTCAGAGGTGAAAAGAAATATTTCGCTGTTTTCCATATACTCTCGTACAGCCTCTGGACTCATTGAACCGAGCATATGAACATTATCATTAAGTCCTAACCTTTCTATTGAGTATCTGCATGAATAATCAAGTGCACCCGAGCCTATGATATTTAATTCAAAATCATATCCGTCAGCCTTTAGCTTTTTCGCAACACCGAGCGGAATTTCGGGGTGCTTCCAATCTATTAATCTTCCAGCCCATAGAAGCGAGTTTTTCTTTTTTCCATCAATAAGTGTATCTATATTTTCATACTCCTTTACCTCAGGAAAATAGCCCCATTTATAGGCTTTATCAAGGAATGTCCTTGTTCTTGCATAGTCATCAGCCACGTATGCACCTGCGCAAAGCAAGTAATAATTTTTGTGAACTGTGTTGCCTAAAAAATCCTTTATAAGGTTATATGGCATTTTATACCACTTAGGCTCAGTTTTGTAAATTCTTTCAAAATACTTGAGGGTGAGCTTGTTTTTTCTTAAACGATTTTTTATAAGCTCTCTGCTAACGCCACCATAAATAACTATATCTGCATCAGTTATGTGTTTTTTTGCAAGATTATAGCTCTCCTCTGATTCATACGCCCTTAAAATAAAATCATGTGCGCTATTCATATCATGATAGCCAAGGGTCAATCTTTCCTTTGGCACAGGAGTTGTTGCAACAAATAAGTATTTTTTATCTGTTAAATCATATAGCTCTTTACTTAACGTGAGCTGATGATGATTCATAAAATTTGAAAGAAATACTATTTTGTAGTTATCGTTTTGATTCATCTTTTGCTCCTTTTAAGGGGACTAAAGCTCCTTGAAAAGCTTTACATATTCATTAAACTTATCGTTTTTATCATATTTTTTTGCGCGCTCAAGAATGGCCTCCCTTGTATAAGGCTGTTCCTTGCACACACGAATGATTTCCCTCTCCATAGCGTCTATATCGTTAACATCGACAACTATGCCACAGCTACTATCAATTATCTCAGGGCTACCACCAGTTTTAAAGGTAACTATAGGAGCTCCACAAGCAAGGGACTCCATATTTACAGTTGGGAATGTGTCCTCACGTGTTGCATTTACAAAAACATCGCTTGCAGAATAAATCTCGGCAAGCTCCCTTTGGCTTTGTGTCCTGTGAATTGAAATGATATTTTCGGGCAAGGTCTTATCTATTTCATCATTTGTGCCGACAAGCACAATTTGATAATCATTTGGGAGCCTTTTTGCAAGCTCTAAAAACACATCGAGCCCCTTGCGCTTACCCCAGTCAAATGCAACGCCTAAGACAATTTTTTTACCATCAAGGCTATACTTTTCTTTAAAATCACCAACGGTTGGCTTAAATATATTAAGGTCTATTCCGTTATTTATAACCTTTGTGGAATATTCCTTTAAAAACGACTCCTTTACAAGGTCTGCAAGCCACAAAGAGGGGGTAACTATTGTCATATCGTTGACACCTGTAAACCACTCTTTTTTAAGCTTATACATTTTTTCGGTCTTATCTACATAAGCCATTGGGTACTCTTTATATTGTGGACACTCATAACAGCCCGTTTTCCACTTATCGCAACCAGCCATTATGAAGTGAGGACACTGACCTGTAAACGCCCAGCAGTCATGGAAGGTCCAAACGACCTTTATATTGTTTCTCTTAATATAATCAAATAGCATAGGCAAATTAATGCACCAGCAATGTAAAATATGTAAATTTATTACATCTGGCTTATAGCTATCAAGCACCTTTAAAAGCCTTTTAGTATCACGCTTTGAGTAAAGTCCATTTTTTCCAGTTAGTCGTCCTCTTATAATGTGTGAAAGCTTTCCAAAAAATGAACCAACTATTACGTCATCTCGGTCACTTTTTCTGTACTTTTTTGTCCAGCTAAGATATGTTAGTGTTGTGTGTCCTTCTTTTTTGGCAACATCTGAAATGCCATCAACAATTTTGCCAGTGCTACCATATGGTATTGCGTTTAAGAAAAGTATTTTCACGTAAATAACCCCGTAAAATTCATTTTATATGTTTGGAAGCCAATCCAAGTTGTATCAACAAAGAAGAAGTTATAGTATTTGATTAGGAGCGTACCAAAAATTAATGCAGGTATAATATAAGCATTAAACGCCCTTAAAAGTCCGTCCTTTTCCTTTTTTACATTAGCAGCTATTATAAGAGGCACAGCTACTATTGAGAAAATATCGAAGTATATACCAATTCTTACAAAAAGGCTTATTCTGTATGCCAAAATAGAAACTGCCGATGATAAAAGATAAAGCTTTCCAAACGCAACGCTTTTGCCCTCTAATTTGTTTATGTTAATTAGCCCATATAAGAAATACATAAGCGCTACCAAGGTTGCATTCAAGCTGTTTCCTGAGCCTGTTAGGTATCTATCGTATCTATTCTTCATTAAGAATTCTTCAAACAATCCAACAAACCAGTCATAAGACACAGGGCTCAATGTTAAAAGTGCAACAATAACGACAAAAACAATCAAAAATACACGTGTCGGCTTTTTATCGTTTATTAAGAAATAAAACGGTAAAAGCAAAATAGCAGTCGTGTGGAATAATGATGCCAAAATAATTACTGCAACATAGTAAACTGGCTTTCTCTTTATGGCAAAGAATACAGCAAGTATAAACATTGCCACCGCCAAGGACTGTCTAATTGAAGATAGCTGCATTAAGAAAAGGTATGGGTTTAATAAGAACAAGCCAACTGCAAAAATGTGATATTTTGCATCTACATTTCTAATAATTAGCATATATACTGCAAAAAGGAAAATAAAGCTTGTTATTGCTATAAATACTTGGAAATTAGGGCTGTACTTGTTAAGCAAAATAAAGAGTGGATTGCTTGTAAGATAGCTATGCCAGCCTGTTATTTTTATTGTGTTGAATATGTTTAGATAAGAAAAATAGTCATTTCCAAAGCCATATCTAAACGCGCTGAAAACAAATAGCAGTAAAAACGATACTGTTATTAGCGACTTTTTATGGTGTCTTATAAAAGATAAAAGTGTAGATACAAGCAGTGTAATGTGAACCATTTTTCCTTTTCCTTTGCTATGCCTTAATGAAATCTAATATTTTTTTAGTTTGCGAGGTGCAATTTTTTTCGCTTAGAACAAAGTCCCTCGCCCTTTGTCCAAATTCTTGTCTTTGCTCACTTGACATTTTTGCAACCCTTTCAATTTCGCCCCTTAGGTAGCTTGGGTCAAGTGAGTCAAGTGGAATTATGTAATCAAAATACTCGTCTGGTATGCCATTAATCCTTGTCGATAAAACAGGGTTGCCAGACACCATATATTCAAAAATCTTTGATGGGAAGCAATATGTTGAGGCAGGCTCACTCGGGTCGCGAGTGGAAATTAGCATTGTCGCCTCTCTTTGCTTATTTAAAAGGTCAAGACGCGTTGGCAAATAACCAAGATACTTAATCCTTTCGTCCTCTTTTGCTCTTTCATTTATAAGCTCAAGTGCGTTTCCATTACCCGTGAGCCACAATTCATAATTCTGTGGCAAATCTTTAAATGCATCCAAAAGCTCCTTAATGCCGAATCTCAAATCAAGCACACCAGAGTACATAATAGAGATTTTTTCCTCGCTTGGTCTTATGCTCTGGTCTGCCATCAAGGACGAATCATATGAGCCCTCCATAACAGTGAATGTGCCATCCTTCAGCTTTAAAAAATCAGCCATATGCTTTGAATAAAGAACATACTTGTCCACATATTTCATATGGCGCTTAATGCTTTGCCAGTCAATTTTTTTAAGAATCTTTTTAAGCGTTGACATATTCATGTCCATATACTGTGGCAAATCTGGAATCAATTGAACGTATTTTGCGTTTTTAATTATCTTTTTTACAGCCACAGCTGATGCCATAAATGGCGTGTGCATCTCGTAGGCAAAGATTGTAACTTCCTCATTTTTGTTTTCCCTTGCCCACCTTTTTGCCTCTTTTACAAGAGCGCGTCTTTTAGAAATAAGGTTTATGTATTTTCGTGTGTTGTAGCCAACATTTACACCACGCATACCATTTGGAAGTGTAAAATAAACGGTGCTTGTTTTTTTCTCGCGATAAATAGGATATGGAGGGAGGGCGCATGCGCTTATTGTTTCACACGCGGCACCATTATTATTAAGACCCGCGCACAAGGCATCATTTGATATTTCCGCAGAAAGAGCCTTTCCACCATTTTCAATAACCCTTGCTCTGTTTTCCTCGGAATTAGAAACTCCTATCCACAAATACTTCATATTATCTCCTATAATTATCTATCCGTGCCCATTAAAATTCCAAGCATGCCAAACGGACTTTGTAAGCCAGCAAGCATCAAGCTTAAAAGACACTTAAGGTATGATTTATTCTTCTTATGAGCAATTGCCAAAACAACATTATGGCGCATTTTTATGTATCTTATATCTCTTCTTTTAAGTTGGTCAAATCTCTTTTTCTTAAATTCAATAAGAAGCTCTTCGGTTTTGATTTTATTGTCACCACTGGAAAGACCTGTTTGTGCGTGAACAATTGCATATACACCTGTATAATCTAAGTGTGCAAAGCGTGGCTCCTTTTCAAGCGCCTTATACATAAGGTAAAACTCATCTCCGAGGTTTTCCTCGTCAAAGCCACCTATTGATTTTAAAAATTCAGCCTCGTACATCATTGTATCAGTACAGGTTATATGATATTTAAGGTGAAGGTTTAAAAGTGGCTCATTACGTTTTAGATATTTTCTTTCACGCTTGTCCGTTATTTTTCCATTTTCGTTAAAAAGAGCAAGATTGCAAACAGACACCTGTGCATTTTTTTCTGCCATCAAGGCAACCTGCTTCTCTATTTTTTCCTCAAGGTAATAGTCGTCATCATCTAAAAATGTAATGTATTTGCCCCTTGCCATGAATATGCCCTTGTTTCTTGTCGCAGTTGAGCCCATATTTTCTTCGTTTTGCAAATATATAACTCTATTATCATTAATTGAGTCAAAATATTGCTTGTTGCTTTTTCTAAAGCTTTCATCCTTGTTATCATCAATCACTATAAGCTCAATACTTGAATATGTTTGGCTAAGAACTGATTCAACAGCCTTGTGCATAAGCTCACATTGCTTATAGGTTGGCATAATTACTGATACTATGCCATAATCAACTACATTTTTAGATTCGTTTAAGCTCATAAATCCTCATATATAACTAAAATATTTGCGCGAGATATACGCATACATATTTATTATATAATAATATAGAAGGTTTGTCAATAGTCAGTTTTCAAGCGATTTTAGTTGATTTAATCATAAATTCGATTTTTTGAAAGAGAAAATGCAA
>JAZOCP010000199.1:0-6723 GCA_045596585.1 Eubacteriales bacterium | reverse complement strand
TATTATTTACTTTATTTTTATTCTTTCTATTAGGTTACTCGGCAAACGTCAGATTGGTGAGCTTGAGCTTTCAGAGCTTGTTATCACCTTTATGCTTTCCGAGCTTGCAACCTTACCAATCCAAAATCCTTCTATTCCTTTAACATATGTATTAATCCCTCTTGTTGTGCTTATTTCTGGTGAAATCATTTCTTCTTATTTAGTTACAAAGTCTAAGCTCTTTAAAAAAGCTATTCTTGGCAACCCCAGTTATATTATTAAAAATGGAAAGCTTAATCAACGCGAGCTTTCTCGTTTAAGAATGGGAGCAAGTGAGCTGCTTTACGAATTAAGACTAAAGGATGTTGGTGATATATCAAATGTAAATTATGCCATTTTAGAGGAAAACGGTCAGTTATCTGTTTTTGAAAAGGGTAAGGGCAAAATATCACATGCTCTAATAATAGATGGTTCTATTATCAAAAGCAATTTAGAGCTTTTGGGGCAAAGTGAGGAATGGTTAATGAACTATTTAAATAGCATAAACGTAGAAATAAAGGACGTATTTTTGTTGTGTGCAAGTGATGATTTAACTATAAATATAATAATGAAGGAAACTAAATGAAGGCAAGTGTGATTTCCATTGTGGTCCTTTCCGTCTTAATTCTTGGAATTGTAGGCAATGGAATATATATAAATTCTATAACGGACGATTTAATTAAGGAGGTTAATTCCTTAGAGGCAGGTGAAAACGAAGAGCTATATCAAGCATATGAGCATTGGCAAAAGCACCATTTTTATATATGTCTTTCGTCTCCTCACGAAAAGACGGACAAGATTGAAGAATGCTTCATTGTAATGCTTGAAAAGGCGCAAAATAACGAAAATGAAGGCTTTTACGAATACAAGGCGCTACTTGCAAATTACATTAAGGAAATAAAAAGGATACAGGAGCTGTCAATTGATAGCATAATATAAAAAAACGCACACCCTGTGTGCGTTTTTTGAGGTTATAGATTAGCTGTAAGCTCTTTTAAAAGTGCAATTTCACGTGCGTAGCCATCAAGGTCATTTGGCGTTTCAAGTACTATTGGAAGCTTTGAAATTACAGGGTGAGAAATTGCCTTTACTATACCATCAATGGTTAGGTGTCCCTCACCTATTTTTTCATGTCTATCCTTATGTGCGCCGAATGGATTTTTGGAGTCGTTTAGATGAACTGCCTTTAATTTATCAATACCGATAATTTTATCAAATTCTTCAATCACTCCATAAAAATTGTTTGTTACGTCATAGCCACCGTCGTTTATATGACAAGTGTCAAGGCATACGCCAACACGAGCCTTATTCTCTGTTTTTGCAATAATTTCAGCTATTTCCTCGAAGGTTTTTCCAATTTCTGAGCCCTTGCCTGCCATGGTTTCAATAAGTGCCATAGTGCTTTTACTCTTGTCAAGGATTTGATTTAAGGTGTCGGCAGTTTTCATAATGCCTATTTCCTCGCCCTGTTGAACGTGTGAGCCCGGGTGAAAATTATATAATGCGTTGGGAATTTTGTCAAGCAAAACCATATCCTCTGCCATTGTGCGCATTGTATATTCTCTTATTCCCTCATCCTTTGCGCATGGATTAAAGGTATAAGGTGCGTGGGCGATAATAGGAGCAAAGCTATTTTCCTCCATTATTTTGACAAGCCCCTCTATATCACTATCAGTTGGTATTTTCACTGAGCCACCACGTGGATTTCTTGTGAAAAATTGGAATGTATTAGCGCCTACTAAAAGGGCTGTTTTCCCCATTTGTGTATAGCCACCAGACACTGATAGGTGGCATCCTAAATTAAGCTTCATTTGTCACTCCTTATTAATGGGATTTATCTAAAATTCAGATACAGGGCGGATAAAAAGCTCCACCCTGTGTCTGTTTTATACTATAAAATCAAATTCGAAATCGTACATTGACACCGAGTCGCCATCTTGACAGCCCGCTTCCTTAAGCTTGTCAATTACACCACTTTTAAGTAGCACTCTTTGAAAGAACATAAGTGACTCACGATCCTCAAAGTTAACCTGTCCAACAAGGTTATATAACCATTCGCCCTCAACGATATATGTACCTGTGGAATCCTTGGTTATTGTAACCGCGTGGTCATCATCTTCGTTGTACATCGAATCCTCTTCTGTATATTCCGCCTCGTAAATTGTAAGTGGTGGCAATTCTTCAAGCTTTTCGGCGATTTTATCAACTAACTCTTCGGTGTTTTCGCCTGTGTATGCTGAAATGTAGATTAAATCCCAGCCATTTTCCTTAACATAGCTTTCAAATGCAGGAATATCTACCATTTCTCTATCAAGTGAATCAACCTTGTTTGCAACAATAATTCTTGGTCGAGTAGAAAGCTCACTTGAGAACTTTTCAAGCTCACTATCTATTGTTTTTATATCATCGATAGGATTGCGACCCTCAATGCAAGAAATATCAACAACCTGTACAAGCAATCTGCACCTTTCGATATGGCGAAGGAATGCATGACCAAGACCTGCACCATCGGATGCGCCCTCAATTAGACCAGGAATATCAGCCATTACAAAGCCATAGCCCTCTCTTATATTTACCACACCAAGGTTTGGTGAAAGGGTTGTAAAGTGATAATCCGCAATTTTTGGCTTTGCATCACTAACTGCTGCTAAAAGTGATGATTTTCCAGCGCTTGGTAGTCCGACAAGTCCAACATCTGCGAGCATTTTAAGCTCAAGAGTGAGCTCCCACTCTTGTCCCTTTGTGCCACTTTTTGCAAACATAGGGATTTGCCTTGTTGGGGTTGCAAAATGCTTATTTCCCCAGCCACCACGACCACCTTTTGCACAAATCCAGCTTTCACATTCCGACATGTCCTTTAAAATTTTGCCTGTTTTATCATCCTTTATTAGTGTACCCTCTGGTACCTTAATAATTATATCTTCGCCGTTTTTACCATGGAATTTAGCGCCCTTGCCATCTCCTCCGTTTTCTGCAACGAATTTTCTTTTATATCTAAAGGAAAGGAGAGTGTTTGTGCCCTTGTCTATTTCAAAGACAACATTTCCACCATGGCCACCGTCACCACCGTCAGGCCCGCCCTTGGCAACATATTTTTCGCGTCTAAAGGAGACACTACCATTGCCACCATTTCCTGCCTTTACATATATTTTTACCTTATCTATAAACATTTTTGCTCCTTATACTATGTTTTCGTCCTCTATATCGTCATCCTCAAGGTCAGAGTCAGCCAATACTTCAGGGACGTTAACCTTCGCTACACCTTTTTTACGCTTAACTGGTTTTATTTTCTTAGTTGTTTTCTTTAATAATAGGTTCTTAGGTGCACGTAAATACTTTCTTGCTTCATATAAATGGTCATCATCATCGTCCATTTCAATATCTATGCTTGCTGCAGAAAGGTTTGATTTATTAATTACAGCTGATGACACCTTATTCTTTTGTATTTTTATAAATGCAAAGGAAAGGGCAACACATAAAACAGATAAAATCATTATTTTTTCATCAGCCCAAACATTTGCAAAAAGCCCTGTTGTGAATAGTCCTACAAGTGCGCAAAGACCTGCTGAGGAATTGATTTTTCTGTTTTTGCTTTTTGCTGTATCACAATAAGAAAAAACAAGTCGTGCAAATACAATTGAAAATAGTAAAAACGCAATAAGAGTAAATATACCATACTCAATGCCAAGCTGTATTGGAAAGCTTTCAACCCCCGGTGTACTACTACCTGCGCCTGTACCAAAAATTTGAGGCCACGAGAAAAATTCCAAAAATCCCTTGCCTATTTCTTCAAGCTTTGCATCAGGATTGAAATTCCTTAAAATTCCTGCCGAGCCTACAAGTTCATTCACCCTATCATTTTCATTAATTAAAACAAATAGTCCAAGACTTGAGGCAAGTGTCACCATAGCAAGATAAATAAAGTTTCTGTTGTAAATAATTAATAGTAGTAATACCCCTACTATAATTCCAAAGAATGATGAGATAGATGCTGTCAAAATCATTGCACCTACAAGTGCAGCTGTAACAAGCAGGTCAACTATCCTTTTGATTTCTCTCTTTTGGGTGAACACGTGCACAAGCGCAAATGGAATTGTTACAACCATAAACTGTGCCAAAACATCATTGCTATTAAATGTAGCTGATATGGTATGACTATATTCTGAGAACATATTAAGCTCAGAGAAATAAACAGACAAAAGACCTAAAACAGCCTGAGTTATAGCAATGCCCGCAACGATTAATCCAGAAGCTGTCATAGCTGTTATGCATTTTCTAAACCAATCTGATGAACGGATTAAATTAGAGACAACAAAATATGCGCCAAAAATTGCTAAATTGCTAACGATAATTGAAATTGATGTTTGTAAATTTTGATAGTCAAGACCACAAATGGTCATAATTACAACAAAGACCACCGCCCAAGCATCATGATATTCAAAGGTGAAAATCCTTTTACGTAAAATAACCTTAATTGCATACGCAAAAAGAATATACACAATCATAATTTTGGTAAAAACAGGTGTAGCAAATGGTAATAATACCAATGTTAATATTACACCTACCTCTGGTGTCCTAAAAATTATATAGGCAAAGATAACTGCTAATACTATGCCAACAATTAGAATTGGAGATACAAAATATGAAAGTACGCCAAGGGCAATTCCAATTACAAAGGAAAGAGTTGTTGCTGATATTCTTTTTTCCTTTGCCATTTCATGAACAGAGTCATCATATATTCCAAAAAACTTAAATAAAACAAAATTAATCAGCTTATTTGAAATCAGCGTTTCTGCTAGAGTTTTCTTAGAAAACAAGAACGGAATTGAGAAAAGCATCAAACAAATTGAGATAATAAAGTTTGATAAAGGAACATATATCTCAACTAAAATTGTTCGCCCATTTAAAAAATAGAGAAGGAAAACCACAAGGCTCATTAAAAGTGCCACTGTTGCGTAGCTTCTTGTGGAAATTCTTAATGAGTTTTGGAATATCTTAGGCACTAATCTTGAAAAAATGTTGTTTTCGAGAACTCTTTCTAATGATTTTCGCCTTTGGGAGTGTCTGACTTTAGAGGATTTTTTGGTAAATCTTTCATTAGCCTTATCGTAGCTTGTAAACAGCTTTCCAATTAAGCTTTTTCTAAGTAAGCCAAACGACCACGCACTTAATTTACCAAGTGCAGAACGTTTTTTACGCTTAGTCTCCATATTTTCCTCCTTTATTTATTTTCTTTGATATATTTTTCGTACAAATCCGGACGGCGCTCCTTGGTTATCTCGAGAGATTTTTCAAGTCGCCATTTATCAATATTTTCGTGGTGACCAGAAAGTAAAACCTCGGGAACCTCTTTCCCATTCCATACTCTTGGTCTTGTATATTGAGGATACTCTAAAAGCCCTGATGCTATACTTTCCTTTTCATAGCATTCCTTATCAGAAAGCACGCCCGGGACAAGCCTTGAAATTGCATCAACCATTATGCAAGCAGGAATTTCGCCACCTGTTAAAACATAATCGCCAATTGAAATTTCTTCATCTATTATTTCCTCGATAACGCGCTCATCAACGCCTTCGTAGTGTCCACAAAGGATGATTATATTGTCGTAGCACGAAAGCTCTTTTGCGACCTCGTGATTGAAAATTCGTCCACGGGGTGAGGCATAAATGACCTTTGTATTGCCATTTAGCTGTGATTTCACAAATTCAAAGCAATCGCATATTGGCTGAGTTGACATAAGCATACCCTTGCCACCACCATATGGTGTATCGTCTGTTTTCTTGTGTTTATCCTTAGTGTAATCACGTATATTGTGTGAATTAACTGTAATTATTCCATTTTGTGTTGCCCTGCCAATTATGCTTGAGCCAAGAACGGTATCTATTACCTCCGGAAAAAGCGTGAGAATTTCAAACCTCATTAGTCTAACATCCCTTCAATAGGTGTAATGTAAATTGCCTCATCAAGCTTGATTTCCTTGACAAACTCGTAGATTGCAGGAATATATGAATCAGCCTTGCCTTCTCTTTCAACCTGATAAAGGTCCTGGGCGCCTTGATTTATTACATCCTTTAATACACCATATTTTTCACCAGTTTTCTTGTCGATTATAGGTAGTCCAATTAAATCTACAATAAAATAATCGCCCTCACCCTTTAATATATCTTCTCTTTTTGCATAAAGATAATTGAGTCTTATAGCTGTTATTGCCTCAGGATTATCTATTTCCGCCACTTGAAGTAAAAGATTCGTCTTATAAGGAGTGCATTTTTTCACAGTTAAGGCCTCGTAACCATTTTGTGTCTTCAAATAGACCCTTTTTAGCCCTTCAAAGACATCATAGCTATCGCAAAGGTGGTTTACTACCATTGCCCCAGTTATTCCGTGAGCACGCATAATCTGTCCACATTCTAAATACTCGCTTCTCATAATAGCTCCTATAAGCAATAAAATTCTATCGTATATTGTATCATATTTAGATATAAATATCAAGTATCTATTTTATATATAAATAAATATATTTTAATTTTTTTAAAAAAGGTATTGACAAGCAAGGAATGTTGTGGTAAAATGTTGCTACCTCGTTGAGGGGTTCTTTTTTTGCGCGCGCTTTTGCGCTTCGCATCCTTCTTTCGAGGGAGGTACATGCGTGCTTTCTGTACGCAAATAAAATTTATTAGGAGGTGCCGAACAAATGGCTAATGA